>JANNYL010000171.1:0-1143 GCA_031410075.1 Flavobacteriales bacterium | reverse complement strand
AAGGCTTCGATCTGGCCCCACCGATCATCGAACTCGGAAGCATGGATCCGCTGGTGTTGCGATTTGATGATCTTCAACCTGATCCGGAACAACTGATGTACACGATCGTGCATTGCGACGCTCAATGGCGCCCCAGTGACTTGATGGTGAACCAGTTCATCGCTGGCTCGCCCACTGACCTCGTGCCATCGGCCGAGCAGAGTTACCTCACGCTGCAACCGTTCTTGCAATACACGATCGAGTTGCCCAACGAATTCATTCGACCCACCATCGCCGGTAATTACCTGATCAAAGTATATCGCAACAACGACCAGGACGACCTCCTGTTAACCAGAAGGTTCATGGTTTACGAGCAGCGGGTCGAAATTCAAGCACGCGTGCAAGCAAGCCGTGACATCGAATTACGAGATATCGCTCAACATGTGGACTTGACCATTCGTTATCCGGGCGTCACGGTACCCGACCCGTTCAGCGACCTCACTGTAACGGTGCTCCAGAATATGCGCTGGGACGACGCGCGCACCGGCATGAAGCCGAAATTCTTGCGCGACCACGAATTGGTTTACGACTTCCCGAAGGAGACACAATTCCTGGGCGGTAGCGAATGGCGCAACTACGACCTCAAGAGCTTGCGATACAATTCGCCGCGAGTGGCACGAATAACCACTGGACCTTCGGGCTTGGCCGAAGCCTTCATCGTACCTGATGCCAAGCGCAACATCCGGGTATACATAGAAGAACCGGACATCAACGGCAAGCTGCTGGTCCGCAATGATGAGGCCAACGGTGATCCACTTGGCGCCGACCATGTGTGGGTGAATTTCGGGTTACCCATGGACGGTCCATTGACCAGTGGAGACATCTATGTGTATGGCGGGTTCAGCGATTTCCAATGCAAGAAAGAGAATCGAATGGTGTGGATGCCCGACCTGCAGGCATACACACTACGAACCATGATCAAGCAGGGCTATGTGAACTATTGCTTTGCCTTTCTACCCCATGGTAGTAGCAAACCGGACCTCACCACGATCGAGGGGTCGCATTTCCAAACCGAGAACGACTACTTGGTGCTGGTCTATGTGAAAGACTACGCGCTCAGATGCGACCGTTTGGTCGGAATGCGGTTCATCAATAGCAGAAGAG
>JANNYL010000170.1:0-2598 GCA_031410075.1 Flavobacteriales bacterium | reverse complement strand
GTGGCCCCGGCATGAACGGTGGGCCAGCGGGTGATCTCTACATCACCTTCGTCATACAGGAACATCCACGGTTCAAACGTGTGGGCAAAGACCTGCACGCCACAGTAGACCTTGATCTTCAAACGGCGGTGCTCGGTGGCGAGGTATTGGTAGACACACTGGATGGCAAAGTGAAATTGAAAGTTGCTCCGGAAACCCAGAACAACACAAAGGCAAAGCTGAAAGGCAAGGGCTTCCCCGTGTATAAGAAAGAAGGTGAATTCGGTGATCTTTACCTGACCTACAACGTGAAACTGCCCACGAATTTGAGCGAGCGGGAGCGCGAACTCTTCCGTGAACTGGCATCTCTTCGTTCATCATCCTGAGCCATGAGCACCCACGAACTGATCGCACTCGAGGTATACTGCACGCACCAAGGCATTGATGTTACGTTCGTCCATTCACTGCATGAACGGGGTCTTATCCTGATCACCACCGAACGTGAAGTGCACTTCATCGGATCGACGCAGCTTGCACGTATCGAGCAGCTGGCCAGAATGCACTACGACCTGGACATCAACTTGGAAGGTATCGAGGCCATAAGCCACCTGCTGGAACGGATGCAGAGCGCACAAGATGATCTGCGGGTCTTGCGAGAACGACTGAGTTTGTACGAAGGGAATTCCTGAGGACCGGCCGCTATACTGTACCAAATGAGGAGTCCGAAGCCAACTCGCGGATAAGGCGACACTGAGCACGGACGATCAAGTGGTCCAAAGTGACCTGATGAGCACGGTTTTCTGTCAAAAAAGGTCCACGCCAAGCGTCAATTCAACTCTTTTTCCGGGACAAGCGGTATTTAGCGATCTTTACCGCCACATGTCTATTACCCCCGCCGAGATCCAACAAGCTTTGCGCATAAGCAAAGCCATCCAGGAGTACCTGGAAAGCACGAGTACGGTGAACGTTCCCAGTACCGAACTGTATGGCATTCTGGCTGACAAGCAACTGGTCGAGCGGGATCACGACAAAGGCAAGCACTTCCGCGCGTTCCTGACCAAATTGGTCAAAGCGAACATGTTGAACCTCATTCCGCAGTGCCGCGCGATGCCTCGCAGTGGTGGAAAGTTCGATTGGACGTTCAACCGGGCCGCTGATCGAATGCCCGTGCGCAAGCAGGTTGAGGTCGCGGCTGAGGCTTCTGTTGCCAAGGAAGCTTCGTAGTTCACTGTTTTTCCAAGCCAACGATCAGAAAGCGAATTGCTTTTTCGTTTGCATTGTACATTTCCACCAACGGAGCCAGTGTTCGAATGATCGTATCCGTTCGATCAGCAAACATTCACCATTGCTCACTCAGCAACCAGTACCCATGATCGCTCACGCTGTAATGTCTGAAATGGAGGCGCACGACGCTGTAATGAGCTGGCTACAGAATTTCGAAATGAAGGACCGCAAGCTTGGATCCGCACGAAGCGGAAGAGCGCGATCAGTGGAAGTATGGAGCGCGATCAGCCGTATGCAGGAACTGGCCTATGCAGAGTTTCCACACATTGACCACCATTCGATCGACTCCTACGTTCGCAAATACATCGATCCCCAGGATCTGGCTTCGGTAAGACCTGGCGGATAGGCGGATCTTCGGTCCGTTCTACGTTTCGCAACAACGCGACCGGCAGCACTTTTATCCCAATGCCAGCCCATACGAACACGGAGATCGCCATGCGTTGGTTCGCAGCTTTCAATGCGCATGATCTGGAAGCACTCCTCGCACTGTATGCCGAGCATGCGGAACATTACAGCCCAAAATTGAAACTGCGCCAGCCTGGAACGAAGGGGTTGATCCAAGGCAAAACAGCACTTCGGGCTTGGTGGCAAGACGCCTTCGATCGCCTTCCCAGCCTGCGTTACGAAGTGGTAAAGCTTACAGCCGATGATGCCCAGGTTTTCATGGAATACATCCGCCATGTTGAAGGTGAAGAAGAATTACGCGTGGGCGAAGTGCTGGAGATCACCGACGGTGTGATCATCGCATCGCGCGTGTATCACGGGTAGCACGCTTCTTGTTATGTGAAACCCGCGGGCCGAAGGCGCGAACGATCCATTCCAATCACTTGTGCATCAGACCACCAGTCCCGTGGGCATTCCATCGATGCTGGTCCTGTTCTTTTCGGCACGATAAGCGACAAGGGCTTCAGAGCCTTTATGTTCAGCCCAAGCAGGCAATTGCGTGCGGTGTTCTTGGAACGAGAACAGCGGCACCCCATACCCACACGAGGTTTGCACGCTCTCGATCTCGGCGATGATCAACTGGCGCTCTCCGGGCAAAGGAGTACCGAACATGGGTCTTAGATCAGCCCACTCAGGATCATTTCTTTGCACGGATCGACCGCGCGCGTAAAGCCGAAGGATCAGTGGCGGCCCATCGAACGCACAGAAGAGAAATGTGATCCGTCCGTTCTGAAGCAGGTGAGCACCGGTTTCGTTGCCGCTACCTGTCGCATCCAAATAACCAACACGGCTTGGGCTGATGATCCGGAATGTATCGAGGCCTTTGGGCGACAGGTTCACCCGACCATCGGTAGGGGCGCTTGCCGTGAAGAACATCTTTTGTTTGCTGAT
>JANNYL010000169.1:0-4504 GCA_031410075.1 Flavobacteriales bacterium | reverse complement strand
TTCCAGCTCACGGTGCCCTTC
Organism: Flavobacteriales bacterium; assembly: GCA_031410075.1. Taxonomy (GTDB): domain Bacteria; phylum Bacteroidota; class Bacteroidia; order Flavobacteriales_F; family PHOS-HE28; genus PHOS-HE28. Next base: position 4,483 of record JANNYL010000169.1, on the reverse strand, counting down.
ATGTTCACGCCGACGTAACAGGCCCAGATGGCGATGGCATCCGCGAGGACCACCAGCAAGGGCAACATCAGGATGGTGCTCCAAACACGGGTGACCACCAAGTACTTGAACGGGTTGGTGCCGCTCACCTCCATGGCGTCGATCTGTTCGGTCACCTTCATGCTGCCCAGCTCCGCGCCCATGCTGGAACCGATGCGGCCTGCACAGATCAGCGCGGTGATCACCGGTCCGATCTCGCGCACCACGGAAATGGAGACCATTGCGGGAAGCATCGCCTCCGCACCGAAATCCGCCAAGGTGGGCCGCGATTGGATAGTGAGCACCAGCCCCATGATGAAAGCTGTTATCGCCACCAACGGCAGCGATTGATAACCGTTCAAGAACGCCTGGCGGATCAACTCTCGCCACTCGAAACGCGGGCGCATTGCTTCACGGAAAAAGCGACCGGTAAAGCGGGAGATACCCCCTACTTCGGCAATGACACTTCGAAGGCCTCCATCGGCATTACCACTTCCCATGCGGCGGATAAGGTAGCTGGATCCCGAGTTTACATGGTGTGATGAACGTCATGCAGCGGCGGAGATCTACGCGTTCATCGGAGTGAAGAGGGCCTCGGTTCACCATGATGCGGCCACCATCGTCTATTTTTTCCGCCGAAGTTCCAATTGGGCGCACAGGTCGGTTCCCTCTTTTAATACGGCGCCAATTCGTTGAGGGCGTACGTCTGCCCTCCTCAGGGTTCGCGGGTCTTCTACGAGGTCCCGGCACAGGACGATGCCGAGCTCGAGCAGCCGCTCCTTCTCGGCCTTGGTCAAACTGCTCAAGCAGGTGATCGGGTACAGCCCTGAACGATCGATGCGGTCCTTCAAACTCCCTTTTGCGGGGTAGTCCCAGCTGATCATGAGCAGTCCGGCACATTGCCCGAAGCGCAGCGCATCGCCGGTGAAGCGCGTGTTCGTCACCAGCCACCCTTGATCGAAATGCACACCATTCCCGGGGATCGACCTGACATGCTGCTCCACATCCTGGAAACGGGCATGGATATACAAGGGCACTTTCACGTCGCAGATGCGGCCGGGTTGGTTGTGGTACTTGCATTCCACCATGAACCGCTGATCGCCCAGATCGGCCGTAACATCGATCTCGTGCTTCACGCACTTACCCTGTACCACAGCGCCCACCTTGGTCCGGTAACCATCATGTTCGAGGATGCGCGCGATGAACCGTTCGAACGGAAAGCCAGAAGGTCCCAGGTCCAGGATGGCCTGCTTCAGCCGGTAGCGTGCGGCCAAATGCTGGGAGCGATGGTGAAGCAAACTGAAGGCAAGGCGATATAGTTTTTTGGTTGAGATCCCGGATCGGAGTTTTGGCAAAACCTCGTTCGCGATGGCCTCGCTCACCTCACGAGTAGCACCCGCACGATGCAACGAGTTCGCCAATTTCTCCATGGAAAAAGGAACCATTTCACCGGATGCCTTGGTCACTTGAAGTGGCGCGTTCGCGGACATGTGCGGAAGGTAGCAATGCGCAGTAACCGCCACCTGACAAGGATCAACCGGCCTCAACCTTCGGAGCCTTTCGGGAGTTGTACGACCTGCCGAAAATGTAAGATCACGATGGGCCAGAACTTGAATTGCGGCGGTAGATCAGGTAATATACCAGTGCCACAAAAACACTTCCTCCGACCAAATTCCCCATGATCACCGGAGCCAGATTGCTGAGCATTCCGATCCAGGTGATGGTCTCTGCACCCGGTATGGAAGGCAGCTCGCCCTTGAGCAAAAGGCCCATGGGTATGAAGTACATGTTGGCGACGCTATGTTCGAAGCCCGCAGCAACGAACGCGGACACAGGGAAAACGATGGCGATCGCTTTGTCCACCACACTTCGGCCAGCAAAGGCCATCCATACCGCGAGGCACACGAGGATATTGCAGAGTACTCCACTGAAGAACGCGGTCCCAAAAGGGATCATGCATTTCGCTGCCGCGATCTTCATGCATTGCGCTGCCACGGCACCCCCGTTCATATCAGTATGTCCGGAAAGGTGCACCAGTAGAGCGATACCAGAGGCTCCGACAAAATTTGACACACATACCACCAGCCAGTTGCGCAGCACTTCCCGAGTGGAGATGAGTCCATCAGCCCATGCCATGGCAAGCAGGTTGTTGCCCGTGAACAGTTCAGCACCGGCCACGACAACCAGCAACAGCCCGATCGAAAAAACAAGACCACCCGCTACACGACCGGTCGCGAAGCTGAGGTTCGTATCCGATGTTACCAGCGTGAAAAACATCGCTCCAAGTCCGATGAACGCACCGGCCAGGATACCCAGCATGATCATGGATAACAAAGGCAATCGCGCCTTCACCACGCCGACGCGTTCAACACGTTCGGAGATCTCCGCTGGAGAGAATGCGTCGGATCCGAAAATTTCAGGCATGCTCGGTGGAATGGCTCAAAGATGGTGGTGATACGGTTCGTGCAAAGCCTGTCGATCATCATGTTTTGGCCGCCGGACCTTCGTTTACTTTATGTTGAAGGCAGATAACGTCCGTAGCCACAAGTGAGCCAGCGGTCGTCTGCTCGACCTTGAACGATCCGAACATTCATATTCCCTCAACCATGAACTTCAACGACATCCTGACCAAGCTCAAAGCTCATCCGGGCGACCCGAGCATCACCATCACCAGCAACGCTGCCCATACCTATATGGACGCCGCCTTGACCGGTGAGCACCTGAAAAAACTGGAGCGTGAGGCTGAGCAGTTGTTGCATCAGCGCTACGATAAACATTTGGCCACACCGGTGATCGAACGATCGCGGGAACTGATGGCCGGCATCAAGAAAGTCGCCAACATGCCGGGCATAGCCATCTTCGTGAACAAGGATGTCGCGGAACTCGTGCACCTGCCCTTCAGCGTTCAGGAACGCGTAACGGTGGGCAGTTCCTTCTTCACGCGCGAACTGCTGCGCGCCGGGCTGGACAGCATAAACTATCACGTGCTTCTCTTGAGCAGTGGGCACGCCCAGCTCTTCGAGGCGAACGATGCGCACTTGGTCGGTGAGCTCCGGGGTGCGTTCCCGCTGGAGAACCGGCACTACACCACCGACGCTTCGCAGATCACAAACGCGAAAGGTCAGGACAGCCAGCAGCGGCGCTTCCATCAAGAGGTGGATCAAGCCCTGCGAAACACGGTGGGGTCCCACGGCCTGGTGGTGGTGGCCTCCATCGCCGACCACTACGCGCACTTCATGAACGCCGTAGAGAAAGCCGGCCTATACCAGGGCAACCTGAAGGGAAGTTTCGACCATGTGCCTGATCACGAGATGATCACCAAAGCGTGGGAGTTCATGCATGCGGAGCAGAAACGCAAGCACTTGAGCGAGTTGGCCCATGCCGCCGATGGAACGCGTGAGAAGTTCTGCACGGGAATGGACGACATCTGGGCGATGACATCCGAAGGCCGTGGCCATGTGCTCTTCGTGGAGCGCGACCTGCACCAGGCCGCCTTGGTGGAAAGCGATCATGTGGTGCTGATGGATGAAAGTTCTGACCATGCGCCCAGCATCGACTTGGTGGATGCCATCCTCGAGGAGCAGATCGAGCACGGTGGTGAGGTGCGCATCCTGCCGAACGGATCCATGGAGCAGTACGGTGGCATCGCGCTGAAGATGCGCTATTGAAGGTTCAAGAAATGGCACCGTGCATCAATGGGATAGCTCGGGATATATGGAGATGAGGCTCATCTTCTTGAGGATACGCCCGGACGATCTACCATTGAAGCACGACAATGCCTTCCACCAGATCGATATTCATCGCCGGTGCCGCAGTGATTTGTTGGGTCGCGTTGATCCTTGAGTTCACCCTCTTCCAGACGAAAGCGCCCGAAGTGGGGTTGACCTTCTTGGGGGCGTCAGCGAAGTTCTTCGGGTACATGACCCACCTGACGGACTTGGGAGTGGCCTTGGTTTTCACAGGCCACTTCGCAAAGCGCGGTTCATGGTTGGCCCGCCTATCCGGTGACCCTGGTTGGTCCAGCGCGATGCTTGTGTATGCGCTCTTGGTCTTCGGGGTCTATCAGTTCATGTTGGCCGATACGTGGGATCCGCAAGGTGCTTGGAAAGTCGGTGATGTGTTGCTGCACTGCATCATTCCGATGATGTACGTCATCTATTGGCTGGCGGTCATTGAACGTGGACAACTGCGCTGGCCCCAAGCGATCAACTGGCAGATATTCCCTATCGGTTACGCTGCGATCTCGGTTGCCATCGGCAGGATCACCGGTGAATACCCGTATCCGTTCTTGGTGATCCAAGATCTCGGATGGACTGCTGTTCTTCGGAACATTATCATGGTCCTGATGTGTTACATCGTACTGTCGTTGCTCGTTATCGCTCTGGACAAGATCCTGTTCGATCGGGCGGGACGACGCACAAGGATGACAGTCGCAAAGTCCTGAAACGACGGCGGAGCGCCGTAG
>JANNYL010000168.1:0-1552 GCA_031410075.1 Flavobacteriales bacterium | reverse complement strand
TGGTATCTCTACTTCGATGCCAACCTGCTTCAGTCGGACAATACGGGTACCAACCTCGCGTATGCAGGACCGGCGCAGCTTTCCGCCGGGGGAGCTTGGTACACGGACTTCGATGATGTGCGTGTTTACGATCGCGCGTTCAGCCATTTCGAAGTTGGCTATCTCTTCGAAGAACAACCAGATTGTGCCATTGCCGCTTCCATTGCTGATGATGCGTTCTCCAATGCATCGATAGGGCCAAACCCGACAAATGGACTATTCACTGTTCTTTTTGGTGAAGAGGTGCCGAAAGGCACGGAGCTGATCCTCTCCGATGCGACCGGAAGACTCATTGCCCGGCAGTTGGTGACAGGATCGAGCAGCAGCTTCGACCTGAGTGATCGGGCCGCAGGCTTGTATCAGATCCAACTGGGATCAGCTGGAAGTGGAAAGACGTTGCGCCTGATCAAGGAGTAACGGATCAGAAACGAACAACGGGGTGATCAGGCTTTAGCCAGCTTGATCACCCCCATAATGTTCAGCACCCAGATCACAGGCCAGCTGGGGTCGAACTCCCACCACTTCTGCCCGAAGTTGGCGCTAGCGGCATGGGTGTGGTGGTTGTTGTGCAGGCCCTCGCCCATCATGATCACATCCCACGGCATCATGTTCTTGCTGGTGTTGTCGGTAGGGTAACTCACGTAGCCATAGCGGTGCGCGTACCAGTTGATGATCATGCCGTGCAAAGGACCCATTACGAACTGAAGCGGCAGAAAGAGCCATTGCCACCAAGCCGTTGCGAATTGCAAGTAGAACAAGCCATACAGAACGCCCCAGGACAGCCGCGAGATCCAACTTTCCCCGATCCGCTCCATCGCCTTCCAATGCGGAAGTTCGCGGGTGAAACGCTCCTCTGGTTTTTCGGTCCCGTACAGTAGCCCGTTGTAATGGCCTGCCGTTTTCCACATCATCTTGAAGGGGTTCTCATCGTACTTCGGTGAGTGCGGATCCTTCTCGGTGTCGGCGTAGACATGGTGCGCGCGGTGCATCATGCCGTACACCGCGGGATTGAGGTAGCTGCTGCCTTGGCAGATCCATGTGAAGACGTGGAAGAACTTCTCCCAGAACGGGCTCATGGTGAACATGCGGTGCGCACTGTATCGGTGCAGGTAGAAGGTCTGCACGAAGAGCGAGAGGTACCAGTGGACTACGAAGAAGATGAGGATCGCCATTGCGGGGCAAAGGTACTTGCACCGGTGAGGGGTAAAATGACGAAGCGCATCCTTCCGGATGCGCTTCGAAGAAACTATGAGGTCAGATTCAGAACCGGTCGCTCACATCAATTGAGTTCACTTGCGCGGTGGCGTCGCTCGGCTTCAAAGGCAAGCTCGCATCACTGCTACCCAAGGGCATATTCTCCATGGTCTTGACGGGGGTCACCACATTCTCGCCCTGATTGATGGCGATGTGGGGTGCAATGATCAGCGCAACGATGCTCGTAAGCTTGATGAGGATGTTCATTGAAGGCCCGCTGGTGTCCTTGAACGGATCGCCGACAGTGTCGCCGATAACG
>JANNYL010000167.1:0-6521 GCA_031410075.1 Flavobacteriales bacterium | reverse complement strand
TTCCATGCGGTACTTCACACTTGTAGAAAAGAAGGAATCCGTAGGTCTTGGTGATGAAGTGAAGCGCTTCGATCAACTGTAGGGTGGTGTTGCGCGCGATCGTTGCAATGTTGGCACTTCTGGGAGTGCTCATTCTGCATGCGGTCGAACAGGGGTCCGATAGCCTTGCGGGGGCGGATACCCCTGCGTTGGAAGTTCAACAAGCAGAACCAATAGCGGCACCGGAGATCCGTCATTTCGATGAAGAGGCTCTTCGCACATATCGCGCGGATCCGTCGTTGCAGTTTGACCTTCCCAAAGAAGTTGAACCCACCTGGTGGGAACGCTTCAAGATGTGGTTATTGGAGCTTTTGGAAGGCATTTTCGGTTCAGGTCCAGGGCGGTTCCTCTTCGGGAAATTGATCTGGATCCTGATCGTGTTGGGTGCCTTGACGCTATTCTTCCTGGCCATGCGGCGAGGGGTATTCACGGGTGCGTTCAGGGGCAAGCCAAGGTCGGCGGTTGTCGTGAACGATATTCATGAAGAACTGCATGCCGAGGATCTGGGAGCATTGGTTCGCCAAGCCGAGGAAGCAGGCGAATGGCGACGTGCCGTGAGGCTGCGGTATTTGCAGGTACTTCGATACGGCCTGGATAACGGCCTGCTCAATTGGCGCCCGGAATACACGGATCGTGACTATTCCAGCCAGCTATCGGATCCAGCAAAGCGTGAATCCTTTGGAAAGATCGCCTTCACCTTCCAATGGGTATGGTACGGTGAGGCACAGCTGGATCGCGCCAGCTACAACCAGCTCACGGCTCCTTTCGAAGACTTCATCTCCCGACAAGCGGCATGAAACGCGGCGAAAAGATCTACCTCGGCATTTCCGCGATCATCGTGGTCCTTTTGATCGTGCTGGAAGCGCGCACTCCAGCCCCTATCGACTGGTCGCCGAACCTTTCTCGATACTATCGTTCTCCCTACGGTACCAAGCTGGTGCATGAGCGATTACCGGATCTCTTCAAAGAAGGCGTAAGCACGGTGCATGGCGGCATCTACGAGACCGCACAAAAAAGCTACGACCGACCGGGGCCTGTGACGCACATGTTCATCCACACACTTTTCACCCCGGATGACCTTCAACTCGATGCGCTGCTTGAGCAAGTGAACAACGGCGACGATGTGTTCATCGCTGCAGCCGCCCTGAGCAACGGATTGGACAGTGTCCTTGATCTGGTGAGCGATCGTTCATTCGGCCTTTCTGAAAAACTAACGCTACGATTTCTGGAACTGCCCGAGGAAAAACGAGGCTTCTCCATGGAGAAATACGACTACACGGGTAGTTATAGCAAACTCGCCCCCGGTTGCACTGTATTGGCCGTGAACGGATCGAGCGAGCCCATATTCATCCATGTCCCTTATGGTGAAGGAGCGTTCTGGCTATGCAGCGTGCCGCTGGCGTTCACGAACTACCACCTGCTGAAAGAACCGAACGATGAATTCATCTCCACGGTGTTCTCCTATCTGCCGCAACAACCGGTTCTCTGGGACGAGCATTACAAAGTGGGAAGGCTTGGTCGAGACACACCACTCAGTTGGTTGCTATCGAACACGGCTACCAAATGGGCGCTCTACCTCGCACTGGCACTGATCGGGCTATACATGCTGTTCCGCAGTAAACGCGAACAGCGCGCAGTGCCTGTTGTGGAGCCCTTGCGGAACAGTTCGCGCGAGTTCGTTCATACCATCGGCAACTTGTACTACGCGAAGGGTGATCACGCCGATCTGGTCCGGAAAATGATCACCTACTTCAAGGAAGAACTTCGGCAGCGCACATATCTGCGGCATTTCGCTTACGATGCTGCCACCTATGCGCATCTTTCCACCAAGCTAGGGATGACCGTGGACGAGACTACGCAACGTTTCAATTCCATAGCGGCATTGGAAAGTCTATCGTACATCACCGAACAACAACTGATCGCCTTAAACCAGGAACTGGGTGCCTTGCGCTCCCGCCTATGACCTATCCAATGGAACAAGACCCGAACCTCCTGCCGTACACGCCGCCACCCATCTATGGCTATGTACCCGCATTGCCACTCGCCGAGCTGCAACAAGCCATGCAGCGGGTGCGCGCTGAAGTACAACAAGTGATCGTAGGCCAGGAGCGCATGATGGACCTGCTGATGATCGCATTGCTCAGCGACGGCCATGTTCTGATCGAAGGGGCTCCAGGTCTTGCCAAAACGCTCACGGCAAAACTCTTGGCCAAGTGCGTGCACACCGGGTTCAGTCGTATCCAGTTCACGCCGGACCTGATGCCCAGCGATGTGATCGGCACCAGCGTGTTCGATCCGCGCACCGCGACGTTCGAATTCAGGCCAGGCCCGTTGTTCAGCAACATTGTCCTTGTGGACGAGATCAATCGTGCACCGGCCAAGACGCAAAGCGCTCTCTTCGAAGTGATGGAGGAACGCCAGATAACAGTGGATGGCCATACGCATCCCATGAGCTACCCGTTCATGATCATCGCCACGCAGAACCCGATAGAACAAGAAGGCACGTACCGGTTGCCCGAAGCCCAGCTGGACCGGTTCTTCTTCAAGATCACGTTGGGTTACCCCGATCTGGAGCAGGAAGTAGCGATCCTTGCGCGGTTCCAACAAGGCAGCGAACACCTGAGTACTGCAGCCATAAAACCTGTGCTCACGATCGCAGAACTCGAACGCGCGCGCTTTCTGGTGCGAAGTGTACGCTGCGAGGAAAAATTGGTCCGTTATATCGCCACGATCGTAGACCTCACCCGCCGGGATCCGGCGCTCATGCTCGGTGCATCACCGCGCGCATCCCTTGCCATCCTGATGGGTGCCAAATCCGCCGCCGCGATCGAAGGACGCGATTTCGTAACGCCTGAAGACATCCAGTTCGTAATGCCCCATGTGCTTCGCCACCGGGTGATCCTGACACCGGAGCGCGAAATGGAAGGCCTCACAACCGATGATGTGGTGAAGCGAATGATCGAACGCACAGAAGTGCCCCGGTGAGCAAAGTGCTTGCATCGCTGTTCTTGACCGGCCGGGCATTCCTGGTGGGCTGGGCGCTCGTGCTGTTGTTCCTCTTCGCACAGCCGTTCCCGGTTCTTCTCGGCGTGGCGCAAGCCGCCTTCACCATATCGGTGTTCGCGCTGATCGGTGATCTCTTTGCTCTCTACCGGATCAAGCAGGGTATTAGCGGGCAACGGAGCACGTTGGAGAAATGGAGCAATGGTGATGAGAATCCCGTGACCATCACCATCCGGAACCACTACCCCATCGATGTGAGCCTTCGCGTGCTCGATGAACTACCCGAGCAATTCCAGAAACGCGACTTCGCCTTCCAAGGCTCCGTAGCGGCGGGCAGCGCGGTGCAGTATCCATATGCCGTGCGTCCACTGGAACGTGGTGTATACCGTTATGGCGCCATCAACGTGTTCGCAAGCACGAGGCTCGGTTTGGTCGAACGCCGATACGCGTTGGAGAATGCGAAAGAAGTCGCGGTCTATCCGAGCTACCTGCACTTGCGCCGATATGAGTTGATGGCCATCAGTGATCGCTTGGTGATGGCCGGCCAGAAAAAAGTGAGGCGCGTTGCCCAGCAAGTGGAATTCGACCGCATCAAGGACTACGTTCCCGGTGATGACCGCCGTTCGGTGAACCAAAAAGCCACTGCCCGCCGTGGTCGCTTGATGGTGAACCAATATCAGGACGAGAAGGCCCAGCAGGTGTACGCCCTCATCGACGCAGGCCGCACAATGAAGATGCCCTTCAACGGCCTGAGCCTTCTGGACTATGCGATCAACGCGGCATTGGTGATCTGCGATGTTGCGGTACGCAAAGGGGACCGCGCCGGCCTGATGGTGTTCAGCAAGGGCGTGCAAGCACAACTACCCGCGGGGCGCGAGCGTGGCCACATGAACAAGGTCCTGGAGAAGCTCTATGCTTTGCGGACCGACCATGCGGAAACGGACATGGACGCCTTGTACGTGGCCGTTAAACGCAACATTCCGCAACGGAGCCTGCTGCTGCTCTTCACGAACTTCGAAACGAAGAATGGGTTGGACCGGCAGCTATCGCGCATTCAGGCCTTGGCGGCAACGCACCTGGTGGTCGTCATCTTTTTCTTGAACACAGAGCTCGAAGAAGACCTTCGAAACACGGCGAACGATACGGCCGAAGTGTACGTACGCACCATCACGGAACGCTATCTGCACGAGAAGCGACAAGTGGCCAAAGAGCTTGAGCGGCGAGGCATCGCGAGCATTCTTACGCGCCCACAGGACCTCTCCGTGAATGTGATCAACAAGTACTTGGAGATCAAGTCGCGGGGGCTTTTGTGATCGGTGTGGTTTTGTAGAATTCGCCACGATGTGGCGATATTTACACCACGCCGTGGCGAATTTCACAGATGCAGCGTTCTATATTCGCAGCCTCATGGAACACAGGAACATCTCGTCGGCCATAGCGGATGCACTGAAAGACACCCCGGTAGTGCTGGTGAACGGCGCTCGCCAAACAGGCAAAACAACGTTGGTGAAAGAGCTGTCGCGCAAGCGAAAGGCGGCCTTCGTCACACTCGATGACCACGGCATTCTCAACTCCGCGTTGAACGATCCTGCGGGCTTCGTGGCATCGCTCGGCGACTTCGCGGTGATCGATGAAGTACAAAACGCACCGAACATCTTCCGCGCCATCAAAGCATCGGTGGACCGCGATCGCCGGCCCGGGCGTTTCTTGCTTACGGGCAGTGCCAATGTGCTGGCTCTTCCGCGTATGAGCGATTCGTTGGCCGGGCGCATGGAGATCATTACCCTTTACCCTTTCGCGCAAGACGAGCTGGCTGGTCGCCGATCCACGTTCATCGACACGGTGTTCGGTGGGAAAGTCTCGTTGCTCTACAAAGGCAAAGCCGACAAGAACAAAGTAGCGCGCATGGTCTTCGCTGGCGGCTACCCGGAAGTTCGTAGCCGTGCCGATGCCAACCGGCGTGCGGCTTGGTACAAGGCGTACATCACCTCCATCCTGCAAAAGGACGTGCGCGACATCATCAACATCGCGGACCTTACCACATTGCCCAAGCTGCTGGCCCAATTGGCCATGCGGAGCAGCGGCCTGCTGAACATCGCGGACGTGAGCCGTGGCTTGGACGCGCCTCACACGACGCTGCGCCGATACATGTCGCTACTGGAAACAACGTTCTTGTACGCGCCCTTGCGGCCTTGGAGCAACGCCCGAGCCAAGCGCTTGGTGAAAGCATCGAAGATCCATATCACGGACAGCGGTTTCGCCACACACCTCTGCGGCATTTCTTCTCCGGCGGAACTGATCAAAAATCCGTTGTGGGGGCCGCTGTTGGAAACGTTCGTGGTGAACGAAATACGGAAGATCATAACGTGGAGCAAAACCAGCACCGAGGGCTATCATTTCCGCATGGATACCGGCAAGGAAGTAGACCTGGTGTTGGAAGATGCACGCGGCAGGATCGTAGGCATCGAGGTCAAGTCATCGGCGAGCATCAACCACAGCGACTTCGGTGGCCTGATGGAATTGCGCGAAGCGGCCGGAGACAAGTGGGTGCGTGGCATCGTATTGCACACGGGGCCAGACGTAACGCCCTTCGCCAAAGACCTGCACGCCGTTCCGATGAGCGGTTTGTGGGAGTGGTAGAAATGTAAAATTCGCCACGGCGTGGCGAATTTTACACCACGTGTAGTGACATTCTAAAGGTCCTTCGCTATATACCTATGGCCTAAGCTCTTGCCACGCGCACCATTGCACATCGGATCCCTGGATCTCCTTGAACGTCTTGACGGTTCCATCACAATGCTGGAACCTCGGATTATCTTCCTTCATTCGTTCGTACCACTCCGTGCCACATAGGAACGGGTGCTGCTCCTGGAGATAGGCGTGAATGCTTTCCTTGTCGTAAGCAACGGCCATGTCGTTGCGCGAAATAGAAATACGAATTGTTGTATCGGCAGTGACTGGCAGCAAGACGATCTTCTTGGTGTACCCGAGAAATTTGGCCCTCAGCACTGCACTATTGGATCCGAACGGACGTGAACAGAGACAAAACGAGAACCGACCATCCAGATCCGAGACTCCCGATGACAGCACGACCTGGCTGTCTATGAGCTCCAGTACGACAAAGGCGACAGCTGTTTGGGTGGAGCTGTCAAGAACGACCCCGTCGAGATGAAGCACCTTCTCTTCCCTCTGCCCATTCACGAAGAGAGAGGCAGAACACAGGAACCAGAAAACATGGAATGCTCTCGGATACATGACAGATCTACAGCTTCACCACCTCCGCATCGGCCATGGTCTGGTAGATCTTCTTCGCGGTGACTTCACCCACGTTCACCAGTGGAAGGCGCAATTGGCTTCCGCAAAGCCCGAGGATCCGGAGTGCTTCTTTGATACCACCGGGATTGCCTTCGGCGAAGATCGCGGTCATGAATTCGAGCAATTTGAAATGCTCCCGACGCGCAACGGGCATATCACCGGCC
>JANNYL010000166.1:0-2205 GCA_031410075.1 Flavobacteriales bacterium | reverse complement strand
CATCACCAATAACCACATCGCCATATATCGTAGCGAATGGTTCGATGGTGACGTTGGCGCCCAGCTTCGCATCCGGGTGTACCCAGGCCAGCTTGGAGATGCTCATGCCGTGGCTTTCTCTTTGACGGGTTCCTCCTTGGGTGCCTTGTCCCGCGCGATCTGGGCCATCATTTCGGCCTCCACTGCCGGCTGCCCGTTCACGTAGCCAATGCCCTTCATATGCACGATGCCGCGACGGATCGGCGAGAGCAGATGCAGATTGAACACGAGCGTGTCGCCGGGGATCACCTTGCGTTTGAAACGCACGCCGTCGATCTTCAGGAAGTAGGTGGTGTAATTCTCGGGATCGGGCACCTGGCTCAAAGCAAAGATCCCACCCACTTGCGCCATGGCCTCAACTTGCAACACACCGGGCATCACCGGGTTGCCGGGGAAGTGACCGGTGAAAAAGGGCTCGTTGAGCGTTACATTCTTGAACCCGGTGATCGTCTCCTTGTTCATCGCCACTATGCGGTCGATCAGCAGGAACGGGAAGCGATGAGGCAGGATCTTCTCTATCGCGTTGATGTCGTATACCGTGGTCGTAAGGTCGAACTGCACTCCGGCGTTCTTGCGCTCTTCGCGGATGATCTCCTTGATGCGGCGAGCGAAACTGGTGTTGCCGAAGTGGCCCGGACGTGCAGCCAGGATGTGCCCTTTGATCGGGCGGCCCACCAACGCAAGGTCGCCCAATATGTCCAGCAGCTTGTGTCGCGCGGGCTCGTTGAAGAACTTCAGGTCTGTAGTGTTGAGGACGCCGTTGCGGCGGATCTCCACTTCCTGGTAATCGCGGCCCAAGGCCTTGGCCAGGTCCTTCAATTGTTCCTTGGTGGTGCCTTCACGGTCCTCCAATACGATGGCGTTGTTGAGGTCGCCTCCCTTGATGAGTCCGGCCTTCGCCAATTGCTCCAATTCGCGCAGAAATACGAACGTGCGGCATGGGGCGATCTCGGTTTTGAACTCATCGGCCCGGTACATGCTCGCATGCTGCGTGCCCAGCACAGGGCTGTTGTAATCGACCATTACGGTGATCCGCAGTTCGCCACCCGGTGCAGGTACGCCGAGCATTTCAGTGCCCCGCTCCTTGGTCTCGAACCAGATCGGCTCTTTCAACACGTACCAATCACGAGGAGCGTTCTGCTCCTCCAGCCCTACGCTCTCAATGGCGTTCACGAAGGGCAGCGCACTACCGTCCATGATGGGCATCTCTGGACCGCTCACTTGGATCAGGCAGTTGTCGACCGCCAGGGCATAAAGTGCCGCGAGCACGTGCTCCGTGGTGTTCACCCGTATGTCGCCTTTGCCCAGGGTGGTGCCGCGCTCGGTGCTCACGACCAGCTCGGCGTCAGCATCGATCGTGGGTTCTCCTTCGAGGTCCGTGCGTTGGAACTTGTAGCCATGGCCGATGGGGGCTGGGCGAAGGGTGAGCGTTACCGGCTCTCCGGTATGCAGACCCACGCCCTTCATCGTGGCGCTGCCTTTCAGGGTGTGTTGCTTGTCAGGATTCATTCTTTTTCCGGTTGGGGTGATGCCTGCATCGCCCTTGCCATCTCATCGAGTTGCTTCTTGAGTGCTGCGAGGTTGCGGAAGTGGACGTAACTGCGTTTGTATTCGCCGATCGCGAAAGCGGGCGATCCCTGCACGGTCATGTCGTCCGCGATGTTTCCGCCAATGCCGCTTTGAGCGGCGATCTTCACCCGGTCACCGATCACCAGATGACCTGCGATGCCGACCTGCCCGCCGATCATGCAATGTTGTCCAATGCGCGTGCTTCCGGCGATCCCTGTTTGGGACACCACGACGGTGTGGGCGCCGATCTCCGCGTTGTGGCCCACTTGGATCAGGTTGTCCAGCTTCACGCCTTTGCGGATGATCGTGCTGCCGAGTGTGGCTCTGTCAACGGTGCAGTTGGCACCGATCTCCACATCGTCCTCGATGATCACATTGCCGATCTGCGGGATCTTCTCTTGTTCTCCTTTCGCGTTGATCGTGAAGCCAAAACCATCTGCCCCGATCACCGTGCCGCTATGCAATATGCAGTTGGCGCCGATGCGGCTTTTGTTGTAGACAGTAACGTTCGCATGTAGCAGTGTATGCGCACCGATATGCACGTTGTCCCCAACCGTACAGTTGGGAAAGATCTTCACACCTTCTTCCAGGACCACG
>JANNYL010000165.1:0-2013 GCA_031410075.1 Flavobacteriales bacterium | reverse complement strand
GCCTGTTCTTCGGTGCGCGCGGTACTCATCGTGGTATAAACCTGGAAACCCATGAACAGGGCACCCAACAAGATAGCGATCACGGCAGCGATCTTCATTCGAACCACAAATAACCCGTCATCAACTGGAACATCTTGCGTGCGAAAGTACCACGAGCATTCCCTTACCGAGAAACGCGTGAATACCAGTAACCAGCCTTGTCCATACAAGTGAAAGCAAGTCAAGTAATGACACCTGACCAGATACCGGAACGCGTGTCCTCTTTGCGCATAGAGGGAGGAAAAGCTGCCTACTTGTTCAGATTCAGCTGCGCTTCGTTTATATAGTTCGCAGGATTTCCACAAATAGCTGGGCATGGATCGCCAGCTCTCCGCTCATACCCACTGCCCGAACCCAGATCGGTAACCACGGCGCGGTCAATGGTAACCGCACGCAGGAGCAGAGAGGTACCGCTGCCCCCCACAATAGGCAGCACACGAACGCCATTGCAACCTGCCATGGCTAGCAACGAGGAAAGATCCGCTTTCGGCACGGTCGCAGAAAAGCTTGTACCACCGGCAGCTACTATGTTAGCGCAAACACCAGAAGCTCCGTTTCTCGAGAGAGTTGAAACAGCTGCCGGGTCTTGGGCCGAAGGTGCACAAGCCACATAAGGGTGGGTGAGAATTCCGCCGTTGATGTCGCTACCATCCGCCCGGACCCCCACAGCCATAAGAGTTCCCTGAGGCGCAGAGGCAGAAAGCTTCGCATTGTAGAAGCGCACTCCTACACAATCGCGATCACTCATGATCGACTGCATTCTGGAAGAAGTGAATACGGCTTCCGTGAAGCCAACTCCTTCAGACGGAGTATCCAACGAACCCGGGAGTGCAATGGACAGATCCAACTGGAGCGCAGGTTGACCGAAAAGCAGGAAGAGACCAAGTGTAATGTTGTGGAGCAACATGGTTGGAGATTTGAATATCCGACCAATGTAACGATCCTAGCGATCGCGCTCAGCACCGTATCGTTGCACCAAGGAACACTCCTTTTAAGAATGGCCGTCCTCAAGCTGATCGCACGATCGTTGGTATTCTCCGGGCACTATCGGCCAATCGGCTACCGGGCCATCTTGGCTTTCTTCCTGTCCGCCGCTTGGGTATCCACGAACGTAATGGCCCAGTTGGCAGCGACTGACCATGATTGCCAGTGTGATGGCTACCAAGCCCAAGCGTCTACTGCCGAGAAGGATGGTCACTATCTGGACGCCTTGGTGCTACTCGATTCCGCTATGGTGCATGCTCGAAGGACCGGTTTGAAAGAGGTGGTTGCCAGTGTTCAGGTGCGTAAGAGCGTCATCCATGTGATGCTTGGCGAGCACAACACAGCCCTCAAAGAGCTATTGGAAGCACTTCGAACGCGCGAAGAACTCCACGACCTGATGGGATTGGCCGAGGTGAACAACAACCTCGGCTCCATCTACTTGTACCAGAAGGACTACGAACGTGCGGAAGGCTACTACAAGCAGAGCCTGTCGCTGTACAAAGAACTTGGGCTTGAACGCGAAGAAGCCAAGGCCTATAACAATTTCGGTGCGCTCAAAGAAGAACAGGGCCAGCTGGAGGAAGCCCTCGGATTCCATCGCCGCAGCTTGGGCATTTGGCAAAGCCTGCGTGACGAGTCTTGGATGGCGGTCAGCTACCTGCATTTGGGGCAGTGTTTGGAGAAACTGTCCGAACCGGATTCGGCGGCCTTCTATTTCTCGAAAAGCGCTTCGATACTCGCCGATCAAAAGAATCCCTACTTGCTCAGCACGGTCTATCAAGTGCTCGGCAACAACAACCGTTTGAGCGGCAGATATAGACAAGGACTCACTTGGTGCGAAAAGGCCTTGGCCATCGCCGAGAAACTGGGAGCAGTGCCGCTCCAAAAGGAAGCGTGCGAGTGTATTTACCAATCGCAGGAAGCCTTGGGGAACAAAGGAGAGGCCCTGGATTTTTACAGACGGTTCATTCTGTTGCGCGATTCGGTGTT
>JANNYL010000164.1:0-9261 GCA_031410075.1 Flavobacteriales bacterium | reverse complement strand
CGGCGATCCTATATGTGGAGTCAGGTCCGCACCACTTGCTCCGCCTTCGGAAGGAAGTCTCCTTCTTGAACAAACCATTGATCAAGCGCACACTGGGCAAGGTGCCGGCGAACACCTATCTCATCATCGACGCCACCCGCGCGGACCTGATCGATCAGGATGTAGTGGACGAGATCGCCGACTTCCTTCAACACGCGCATCTGCAGAACATCCAAGTGGAGGTTCAGCACATCGCCGACCGCCCTGCACACCGGCTCTTCAACGTGCTCGAAAATGGGCCTGGAGTGCGCATAGTCGGCAAGGAAGAAAAACGCATACCAACGAACTAACGAAATGGAGACTTACGAGAAACTGTTGCTCGAGAACAAAGCCTGGGCGAAGGAAAAAGTAACCGATGATCCGGAGTACTTCAACCGGCTGGTGAACATCCAGCATCCGGAATTCCTATGGATCGGGTGCAGCGACAGCCGCGTTCCGGCAAACGAGATCACCGGCACGGCTCCCGGAGAGATCTTCGTGCACCGCAACATCGCCAACATGGTGGTGCATACGGACCTGAACCTGTTGAGCGTTCTGCAATACGCGGTGGAAGTGCTCAAAGTGAAGCACATCATCGTTTGTGGCCACTACGGTTGCGGAGGTGTGAAGGCGGCGATGACGAACCACAACTTCGGGATCATCAACAAGTGGCTGCGCAACATCAAGGACGTGCATCGGATCCATCGGGTGGAGATCGATGGTCAACCAACAGAGGATGAACGGCTGGACCGATTGATCGAGCTGAGCGTTGTCGAGCAGGTCCACAACCTGGTAAAGACCAGCATCGTGCAACAAGCATGGAAAACACGCCAAGGGCCGGACCTCCACGGGTGGGTCTATCGCTTGAGCGACGGTATCATCAAGCCGGTGTTCGAAATGCCGTATGGCAGTGGGATCGACCCCTTGTACCAGTTCGACGATCTGAAGTGACCGATCACGGATTGCAGTGATCGCAATGTCCCGGTTCCTCGACCAGCTTGGCATCCGGTCGCGGGTGATCCGCATGATGCCCGCATGAGCGACAAGTCCTGCGGTAAGCGAGAACACTTCGCGTGGGCAGACTGCAGAGCCCACAGGGCAATCCGGGTAATGTTTCGGTGATCCTGAACCAGCATTCGGAACAACTTGGGCAAAGGGTCGCGAGTTCTTTTGCGAACCGAACGGAGGTTTCCGCGATCACTCCCATGCGCGTGGGATTGGCCATGGCCCGCATGTCCGTTTCCACCCAGCACGAGCCGTTCTGTACTTGAAGCACCTGCGTTACCTGCCGCAGCTTATCGCGGTCAGCGATCCCTTTCAGCAATACTCCGCCCCGCTCCCACCGCTCATTCGTTCGCACGACCAGCTGGTGCTCCGGGAATTTCATGCGCTCTGCGAAATCGTTGACCTGCCCCCAGGTAGAACAGCTCTCGCCGCCGAAGACTGTTTCCAATGAGAGATGCTTGTGTTGGAACAGGGTGCCATCACGGGCGTCGAACAGCACAAGGAATTCCTCGTTGCACGACATGAACGGAGCAGGGGGATAGGGACCGAAGGAACCTTCGCTGGCGATCACCAGGTCCATGCCGCTGACCTCGGCGCCGTGCTTTGCCTTCTCGATGCATGTGGTAAGCGGATCGGACATGCGTTCCACCTCACCGCTGAACGCACCGAAGCGATCGGTCTCAACATCGGGTATGGCGTTAAACCCCGCTAGCGGCAATACGCCCATCAGCGCTGGACCGATCACTCGCTCCTTGTCGTGCAGCGTGGCCACCCCGAGCCTTCGCCCAGCGAAGCGCTTGTGAAGCGACTCAGCGTGGCCGCGCCAGTTGGAGAACGATCTATCCCGCATAGCTATGGAACATCATGGGGCGATCATTCACCTTGCCCAAGGGAGAATCCCCGCACTCCATCAAAGAGGTAGAGATTCTCGGTCTTGATCACATCAAGACCATCTTCAGTGAGCAAGTGGAGCATCTGCATCACTTGGCGCTGCCCGATCGTTTGATAGGTGACCTTGTCGTCATCGATGAGCGCATCAGGCCCCACGAAGCGGCAACGCCAATGGTCCGTGCAGAAGGTTTCGGGGAAGCCATCTGGCCACACTTTCACTCCTCGGTTGGTGATCAGCTTCAACTTCAGCATACCGTGGGAAGCCTTCTTCAGCTGCTCGGCCAGGTCATCGGGCTTTGCCGTCGCATCGCATACGAACACATCCACACCGCACAACTCCCGCTTCACCACGGGGCGCCGGTATTCGAACTTCGGAATGCCTCCACCCTTCAGATGGACAGCCTTGAGCGCATGCGGCACGCGGCCCAACCGTTCGATCACCGCATCGGCGAACCCCTTCGTACCGGAGCGCTTCTTCGAGACGCCCTCGCGGTACACATCACCGGGATGGATACCATCCTCCAAGGTGCAAAGCCAAGCGTTCTGTATCGCTTCCGCCTTCAGTGGCATGCCCAGGTGCACCAGCATCATGCAGGCCGCGTTCAGCATGGCGCTCGGGTTGGCGATGTCTTGCCCTGCGATGTCAGGTGCGCTCCCGTGGATCGCTTCGAACATGCTGATAAGGTCGCCGATGTTGGCACTGCCCGCCATGCCCACACTGCCGGTGAGTTCGGCTGTTACATCGCTGATGATATCGCCGTAGAGGTTGAGCGTGACGATCACATCATAACGGTTTGGCTGCGTGGCCACGCGTGCAGTTCCGATGTCGATGATCTGCACTTCCTGTTGGATCCCAGGGTACTCTTTTCCGACCCGGCGGAACATGTCCGCGAACATGCCGTCGGTCACTTTCATGATGTTGTCCTTCACCAAGCAGGTCAACTTCTTCCGGCCGTTGATGTGCGCGTACTCGAACGCATACCTGATGATCTTCTCAGTACCTGGCAGGCTCAACACCTTCAAGCATTGGAACACATCCGTGGTCTGCCGGTGCTCAATGCCCGCATAGAGATCCTCTTCGTTCTCGCGCACCACCACCACATCCATGTCGGGGTGCATGGTCTTCACGAACGGATGGAAACTGCGACACGGACGCACATTGGCGAAGAGCCCCAGTGATTTGCGGATCGTCACGTTCAGGCTCTTGTAGCCGGAACCTTGTGGTGTGGTGATCGGTCCTTTCAGGAAAACCGGGTTCCGGCGCAACGTATCCCAGCTCTCCGCCGGTATGCCGCTGCTGTTGCCGCTGAGATAGACCTGCTCGCCCACTTCGATGTGCTCGTAGGTGAGGCCGCATTGGGCAGCATCCAGGATGCGGAGAACAGCGTCTGTGATCTCGGGACCGATGCCGTCGCCTTTGGCTACCGTGATGGTGTGGCTCATTTCTTCTTTTGGGTTTGGGCGTGTTCGAGGTAGGTGATGGTGCGGTGCAGGAGGTGCTGCGCCAAGGGTTTCAGGTCCTTACGATTGCTGAGCTCAGTGAGCGAGGGCAGATGCTCCATGGCGAAAGGCAGTGAGTGCGCCATCTCGATCACCGTGGTGGCGAAGGACCGCGGCATGGGCACGTCCTTCCGGAAGGCCACCAGCAGTTCGGCCACAAAGGCGCTCAGCTCCTTGTAAGGTGTGAACAGCCTGCGAGCGTTATCGTCATCCACGTTCTTGTGCAAGTAGCTCTTCATGCCCTCATTGATCACGAGCAAGCGCAGGGTCTGTGGGTCCAATTGCAATGGTGGCAGTTCCTTAGGCCATACCCCGCAGATCGACTCGACCACACGGTCCAAAGCTTCCCGCGGGGTGCGTGCCTTTTCAGTATGGCGACCACATACTTGACGCAACCACAACCAATAAAGTTGGAAGTAGTACTGAAGCAGCCGATGTTTGTTGGGGAAATACTTGTAGAGACTGACTTCCGTACAACCGATATGTGCTGCGAGCTTCTTGAACGTGAACGCTTCGAGGCCGAGCGTATTCATAAGGAACAGCCCCTCAGAGAGCATGGAACGCCCCAATTCAGTGGCTTCCGGGTCCTTCAAGGACAGGCTCGGATCGGGGCGAAGGTGGATGTGGGACATGAGGAAAGCGGGGCGAATATAGTATTACTAAACTAAATCGGAAGTTATACTACATTTGCCACCCCAATGAACCCTATCACCCCTTGGCAGAGGCTCTTGCGCTTACTACGCGTGGACAAGCGCGAGATCGGCCACATCTACCTGTATGCGCTCATCGGCGGTGCGATCAGCCTGAGCGTTCCCTTGGGCGTACAGGCGATCATCAACCTGATCAGCGGCGGCCAGATGGCCACGAGCTGGGGCGTCCTCATCGCATTCGTCACGATCGGTGTTGGCTTCACCGGGGCCATGCAAGTGATGCAACTGGCTCTCGCGGAGAACATCCAGCAGCGCCTTTTTGCGCGAAGCGCCTTCGAATTCGCGTACCGCATCCAGCGCATCAAGGCAGAGGCGCTGGGTGGCCGCTATTTACCTGAACTGGTGAACCGCTTCTTTGATACGATTACCGTTCAAAAAGGCCTGAGCAAGCTCTTGCTCGACGTGCCGCTCGCGGTGTTGCAGATCGTACTCTGCTTGATCCTGCTCGCACTCTATCATCCGTTCTTCATCGCCTTCGGCATCCTGCTCTTGATCTTGCTCTATACGATCTTCCGTTTTACCGGGAGACAGGGGCTGACGACCAGCCTTACCGAGAGCAACTACAAGTTCGCGGTGGCACACTGGCTGGAAGAGCTGGGCCGCAGCGCGAGCACCTTCAAGCTGATCGGGGAAACGACTATGCCTATGGATCGGACCGACCGGTTGGTGGATGGCTACGTAACCGCCAGGCGCTCACACTTCCGGATCCTCTTGAGCCAATACACCGCTATGGTGGTGTTCAAGGTGGTCGTTACCGTGAGTCTTCTGGCCTTGGGCGGGTTGTTGGTGATGGAGGAACAGATGAACATCGGCCAGTTCGTCGCGGCGGAGATCGTGATCCTTCTGTTGATGGGCGCCGTGGAGAAGATCATCATCAGCATCGAAAGCGTATACGATGTGCTGACGGCCTTGGAGAAGATCGGCTTCGTAACGGATCTTGCGCTGGAACGCACCACGGGGCTGCGGGTGCTGGACAACGACCCTTCCAAAGGGCTCGATGTGCAGCTCACAGACATCGGTTTCCATTCACACTTCAACAAACAACCTGTGCTGGAAGGCATCAACTTGCATCTGGTACCAGCGGAAAAAGTATGTCTGAGCGGAGCGAACGGATCGGGCAAGACCACCTTGCTGCGAATACTCGGTGGCGCCATGCCCCCGCATGCCGGCAACATTCAGTTCGACGGCCATCCGTTGAACAGCCTCAACCTCGACCAGGTGCGCTCGATCATCGGTGACAGCCTGAACGACGAGGAGGTTTTCGCCGGCACGATCCAGGAGAACATCACGGTGGGTCGTGCATGGGTGAAGGATGACGATGTAATGGAAGCCTGCCGGGTAACCGGCCTGTTCGACCAACTAGCCCATTTCCCGGAAGGCTTGCTCACGTTGCTCGATCCGCAGGGATCGCGCCTCCCGAAGAGTTTGGTGAAACGCATCATACAAGCCCGTTGCATCGCAGGCAAACCACGATTGATCCTGTTGGAGGACAGCTTGCAGAACTGGGATATCAAGGATCGCGAGCAGCTTCTGGGCTGGATCACGGCACCCGAACGCCCTTGGACACTGCTCGCCGTCAGTAACGATCCCTGGTTGCAAAAGCGTTGCTCGCGTACAGTTGAACTCAGGAACGGACGCCTTTTTACCACCTGACGCCATGCTCAACCTAAGCCCAGACAACCGCGTCCCAGAGCTGGAACGTACCAGCCTCAAGGCATTCCGCACCATTGGTCAGGCACGGGCCAACAAGCTCTTCGCCAAATGGGTGATGGCGATCTGCGCCGTGATCCTCATTGGTCTGTTCCTTCCATGGACGCAGAACATCCGCGCACGTGGAACGGTGACGAGCCTTTCGCCCGACCAACGCCCGCAAACGATACATGCGATCATTCCCGGTCGCTTGGAAGAGTGGTTCGTGCGCGAAGGACAGCTCGTGAACAAGGGCGACACGATCCTCCGCCTCAGTGAAGTGAAGGCCGAGTACTTCGATCCGAAGCTGCTCGACCGAACACAAGACCAGATCACATCCAAGGAACTCACCGCCAAGAGTTACGACGAGAAAGTCCATTCACTGGACGCGCAGATCGACGCGCTCAGTGGCGGACTGACCATCAAGCTGGAGCAGGCGCGTAACAAGATCATCCAGGCCCGGCTGAAATTGCAGAGCGACAGCATCCGTGTGGTGGCATCGAACACCGAGATCAAGGTGGCGGACGATCAGTACGCCCGGGGTGAACAACAATTCAAGGAAGGCCTGATCAGCAAAGTGGAACTGGAGCGCCGACAGGTCTCGCAGCAGCGGGCGAACGCCAACCTCATCGACGCGCAGAACAAGATGCTCGATGCGCGTAATGAATTGCTGAACTCCCAACTGGACCTGAACGGCATACGCAACGACTACCGGGACAAACTGAGCAAAGCGGAGAGCGAGAAGTTCAGCAGCATGAGCCAGATGTACACCACCGAAGCGGAGGTGAGCAAAATGCAGGTGGATCTGGCCAACTACACGGTACGCGCGGGCAACTACTTCGTGACCGCGCCGCAACAGGGCTACATCACCAAAGCGGTGGTAACGGGTATCGGAGAAACCGTGAAGGAAGGCGATGACCTCGTGAGCGTGATGCCTGCGCGGTTCGACCTGGCAGTGGAACTCTATGTCCGCCCGATGGACATGCCGCTGATCAACAAAGGGCAGAAGGTGCGCTTCATATTCGATGGCTGGCCGAGCATCGTCTTCAGCGGTTGGCCCAATACGAGCTACGGCACCTTCGGCGGCCAGGTGGCAGCGATCGACAACTTCATCAGCCCAAATGGTAAGTATCGCATCCTGGTATCACCCTCACCGGAGGAACAACCATGGCCCGATGCAATGCGCGTGGGCGGCGGAGCGATCGGTTTCGCTTTGATGACAGATGTACCGATCTGGTACGAACTGTGGCGACAGATCAATGGTTTCCCTCCTGACCTGTACACCGATCCTCAAGGGGTGAGCATCAAAGGCCAACAAGGAAAATGAGGGCTCGACTTGTCGTCATAGGAAGTTTGATCGCGATCTCGACCAGCGCGCAGGTGCCTTCGGTGCTATCGCGCGAAGCCTTTGTCCGCATTGTTCTGGAGAACCATCCGATGGCGCGCCAAGCGGCCTTGCGTCCGGAAATGGGAGAAGCCACCATGCGGAGTGCCCGCGGCGGTTTCGATCCGCTGGCGACCGCGGGCTATGAGGAGAAACGCTTCGATGACAAGAACTACTTCACCCTGCTCGATGCTGGCTTGAAGGTACCCACCTGGTATGGCGTGGACCTGCTCGCGGGCTTCCAGGAGAACAGCGGTGCTCTGCTGGATCCACAGGCGGCCACTCCAACCGATGGACTCTTGAAGGCCGGTGTGCAAGTACCCTTGGGGCAGGGCCTCTTCATCGACCAGCGGCGAGCAACTTTCCGGAAAGCGGAGGCCTACCAGCGCGCTACCGAGGCGGAACGGCAACAGATGCTCAACGCGCTGCTCCTGCAAGCCCTGAACGACCACACCGATTGGGTGGCCGCCTATCGCGCGCTGGAAGTCACGACCGCTGCGGTGGAACTGGCGAACGACCGACTGGACAACGTGCGCGGCAATTGGCGCGGTGGTGATCGCCCCGCGATCGATACGCTGGAAGCCTTGCTCCAAGTGCAAGACCGCCAGATGCGACAACAACAGGCCGCGCTCAACTTCCGCAACGCCGGTCTGCGCCTGAGCAACCACCTCTGGGACTCTTTTCAACGGCCGTTGGAACTGCAGGCCAACGTGTTGCCCGAACCGACTGACCTCGTCTCCCCTGCTCAGATCACGCTGTCCGACACGGCCATCGCACGCGCCATCGACATGCACCCGCTGTTGGCGCAGGCCAGCGCACGCATCGAGCAGTTGGAGGTGGACCGCCGGTTGCGCTTCGAATTCCTGAAGCCTGATCTCGATGTGAAATACCAGTGGCTCGGCAGCGGTGGTGCATTGCGGAACGAGAACGGTACCACGCTGCTAGGCGATGGTCACCAGTTGGGCGTGGGCTTCAGCATGCCGCTCTTCTTGAGGCGCGAGCGGGGCGAACTCACCATGGCCAAACTGCGGAGTGCGGATGCGGAACTGGGTCTTGCGCGTGACCGAACCATGATCCGCAACCGCATCAACGAGCGGCTGAACGACATCGCCACGTTCCGCGATCAGGTGGAACTCGGGACACGGATGGTCGCGAACAACGAACGACTCCTGGCCGGTGAAGGTCAACGCTTCGGCGCCGGTGAGAGCTCCCTCTTCTTGGTGAACGCCCGTGAAGTCCCGCTGATCGATGCGCGGATCCGACAGGTGGATCTGGAAGCCCGCTTGCGGAAATCCTATTTCTCCCTCGACCATGAGGCTGGCACGCTATGGAGCGCCTGGAGCCGCTAACGGATACACATGATACACATCACCTTCCAAACACGCACCGTAGCAGCCGCCGAGAAGCTCGCGGGGCACTTGATGGAGAAGCACTTACTGCTCTTCCCCACCATTGATACCGATCACGAGGAATTGAAATGGGAAGAAGGAAAGCTTCTCCGCCAAAGCCAGTTGCTCCTGCAGGGCATGACAAAGGCCCTGCTCTACAGGGAAGTGGAGAAAGCCGCATACGACTTGTTGGGGAACGACCTGGTGCGCGTTCATGCGGTGCCGGTCACCAACTTGGATCCGCATGCGCAGAAGGCCCTACTCGAACAAACCGCGAAGGTGTGATCACCAGCAAGCATCATGAAATCCAACCGTATTTTCCAAGGTCTTTCAACCACGCTGCTTGCCTGCTCCACAGTCTCGGGTAGCGCACAACTGAACAACCGGCTCGAGGCGGTGCAATTGGTGCAACAGGGCGACATGCAACTGCGCATGGGCAACAGCGAACAGGCACTATTGCACTACACGAACGCCATCCAGGCGGACGTCGCGTTCGCCGATGGGTATATGAAACGTGCGACGTTGCTCAGCAGGCTCGGCCAGAACACGCAAGCGGTCGCAGATATGGATCGTGCGCTGGATCTGAACCCATACAGCGAATACATCTTCGATCGGCGGGCCAAGGTGAAGATCCTGATGAACGACCTGAAGGGTGCGGAAGCCGATCTGGAAAAGG
>JANNYL010000163.1:0-2450 GCA_031410075.1 Flavobacteriales bacterium | reverse complement strand
CGGTGAGGATGCTGCCACCCCCGCCGATGAGACCGAGTGATAGACCCATGAGCACCGCACCTATGTATCCGATGATCTCCATGTTCACAGGTGCTCGCAGCAGCTCTCCAGATCCTTGATGATCTTCAGGAAGCCGGGTTGAATGAGATAGTAGAAGCTGTACTTGCCCTCTTTCTCTACGCCGAGCAAACCCTTGTCGCGCATGAGCGTAAGGTGCTGGCTGAGGATGGCTTGTTCGATACCCAACAGGTCGGTGAGGTCCGAAACGCACAGGCGGCGCTTGGTGCCCAGCAGGTCCAAGATGGCCAATCGCTGCGGGTGTGCGGCCACTTTCAGTAGCTCACTTGCGCGGCTCAGCTTATCCGCACCGATGCGTTCGTCGAGTGTGATGATGGACATGGGTTTTTTCTGCGGCGCAAATGTATAGTCATACGACTATATGACAATGTGTGGAATGTCACCGATCCACCAATGGCCCGGTCGTCTATTTGATCCATGCAATGGAAAGGAACCAAACTCTATAGCGTCCTCCACCTGAAGTGCCCGGTGTGCCATGAAGGAGATTTCTTCCTGGCGCACCCATACAACCTGGGCAAAGTGGGTGAACTGCACGAACGCTGTTCCGTTTGTGGGACCAAATACGAGAAGGAGATCGGTTTCTACACAGGTGCCATGTACGTGTCGTACGCGATCGGTGTGGCGGTAAGTGTATCCATGTGGGTAGCCATGCTCGTTCTATTGCCCGAGCTCGGTATCATTACACAGATCGTGACCATTTCGCTGGTGATGGTCATCGGTAGTCCTTTGTTCTATGCGTTGAGCAAGATCATCTGGTCCAACCTCTTCTTCAACTACGATCCGGCGAAGGCCCGTCTTCCCCATCCCTCCACGACCCCGGAGCAGCGTTAGAGCGGACAGTGCTATTTTGTGGGCATGTTCACGGATCCGAAGCTTCAACGAGAGTTCGATGCCGTAGTCGTGCGGAAGTCGCTTCCCGCCGGTGCCGAGCTCATGCGCGCGGGCGACACCATCACCCATATCCCCATCGTGGAGAAGGGCAGCTTGCGCATCCTCGCACAGGACGGGGAAGGTCATGAGCGCTTCCTGTACCACATCATGCCGGGCGAGTCCTGTGCCATGTCGCTCACGTGTTCGGGTTCCAAACGGACGAGCAGTGTGATGGCCGTGGTGGAGGAAGACGCCGATCTGCTGATGGTGCCGGCGCGTTATATGGAAGATTGGATGGTGTACCCGGAATGGCGCCGTTTCGTGAACGACACGCAGGCCCAACGCTTCACGGAGTTGTTGGAGACCATCGAGGTGATCGCCTTCAGCAAACTGGATGAACAACTGTGGAACTACCTCGTCAAGCGGGTTCAGGCAACGGGAACGCACGTATTGAAGGTGACCCACCAGGACATCGCGGACGAACTCAGCTCACCACGTGAGGTGATCACACGGCTGCTCAGTCAATTGCAACGTCAGGGCAGGGTCACTGTTTCACGCGGCGCTCTCGAGGTGCACATGTCCTCGGAATGGAGGTCGGCGTTACAGGAACGGAGCCAGGGCGGCGCTTAGTTGGCTGGCGCTCATCACGCCGGACTTGCGCCACACGATTTCGCCCTTCTTGAAGATCGCGAGGGTGGGCACGCCTTGTACCCGATAGGCTTGCGCCGCAGCGGGGTTCTTGTCCAC
The DNA here is from genome assembly GCA_031410075.1 of Flavobacteriales bacterium. Taxonomy (GTDB): domain Bacteria; phylum Bacteroidota; class Bacteroidia; order Flavobacteriales_F; family PHOS-HE28; genus PHOS-HE28. The sequence continues at coordinate 755 of JANNYL010000163.1, read as the reverse complement.
ATCGATCTTGATCACTGTAGCCCGATCACCTACTTGGGCCTTGAACTCGTCCAGGATCGGCTTCATCATTTTGCACGGACCGCACCATTCCGCGAAGAAGTCAACCACTACGGGCTTGTCTCCCTTGATCAGTTCGCTGAAGGACTTGGGTGCGGTTGAAGTGTTCATCGGATCTCTTCGTAGTTGACCGGGGTGTTCAAGTCCGGTGCCGCCGTCGCTTTGGTGTCAGGTTGACAGGCCGAAACACCACAGCAACCGACGTTGAACACGGCTTGCACGCCGAAGAACACCGCCGCGAACCAAGCGATCGGCTCGTGCTGCGTGACCGCAGCGAACATGAACATCACAGCAAAGGCTGCACGAAGCACGCGCATGAATGTCCAATTCCGCAGGATCCGGTCCTTCACGATCTCAGGAGATGTTTCTGCACGTTCACCCACGGTCCTCCGTTATGCGCCATGAAGCCGCTCGAAACGAGCAACCCGGCGGCCGTGGCGCTGCGCGCTCCACTCCGGCAACAGGTGACGATTGGGCGCTTCTTGTCCAATTTATTGAGTTCGGCCGTCAACCGATCCAGCGGTATGTTCAATGATCCGGCCACGTGCCCTTCGCGGTACTCTTCAAGTGTGCGTACATCCAAGATAATGGGATCGTCTTTGAGCAGGTCAGCGACGGTCGGTTTTTTCGGTATGCCGAAAAGTGAGCTTAACATGTTCACGGTTGTTGTTCGTTCGGGGATCTTTTTTGAATGAAGC
>JANNYL010000162.1:0-11063 GCA_031410075.1 Flavobacteriales bacterium | reverse complement strand
GTTCTTGTTCCCACCGCAGTGAGCACACCCGGGCTTTACACGCTGATCGCAACGAATGCTGCTGGCTGTAGTGACATGGCTCAAGTGGATCTGACACTGGCAGCTGATCCAGCACTTGGCCTAGACCAATCCGTGAGTATTTGTCCAGGTGCCAACAGCGACCTGACCACGCTCTACAACACAGCTGGACTTACGGCGGATTGGTACTTCGGAGGCAGCCCGACCGCTGCGCCCACTTCCGCATCGAACGCTGGTGTTTATTCGCTGATCGTTACCAACGTCGGCGGATGCACGGACCAAGCGGATGTAACGCTCACCGTGTTGGCGTCCTCGACATTGGGTGTGGATCAGTCTGTCAACTTGTGCAGCAATACCACCCTTGATCTTACACCGCTGTTCAACACCGCTGGCCTCATCAGTTCGTGGACCTTGGCGGGTGTTCCCGTTGCCGATCCATCGTCCATTTCCACGGCCGGTAACTACCAGTTGACCGCCACCAACGGATCAGGTTGTTCGGATGTGGCCGCTGTTTCTGTGACGGCGATCGCAAGTCCTTCACTCGGGCCCGATGCCTCGGCTTCGGTGTGCGCAGGTGCGGTGAGCGATCTTACCTCCAACTTCAACACCGCTGGCCTGAGCAGTGCGTGGACACTGACCGGTGCACCCGTTCTTGTTCCCACCGCAGTGGTCGCACCCGGACTTTACACGCTGATCGCAACGAATGTGGCTGGTTGCAGTGACATGGCCCAGGTGGATCTGACACTGGCAGCTGATCCAGCAATTGGCCCCGACCAATCGGTTACCGGATGCGTAGGTGCCGTGGTCAACCTTACCGCACTTTATGCCACCGGCGCGAACACAACAACCTGGACGGAGAATGGTGTTCCCATTACGGACCCAACGAGTATCACCAGCGCTGGAACCTATACGCTCACGGCCACGAACGCTGCCGGTTGCACGGCCACAGCGGTCGTCACAGTCGCGCTGGATCCGGCGCCGGCTTTGGGTGAGGATCAGTCCGCTTCCATCTGCGCCACTTCAACATTCGATCTCACGACCGCATTCGCTACCAACGGACTTACACCAGCATGGACATTGGGTGGCACTCCGGTGGCCAACCCTTCTGCCGTGGCCGTAACCGGCTATTATCAATTGGTCGTGACCAATGCCTCCGGTTGCACAGATACAGCTGTGTTGGACTTGACAGTGAACCCCAACCCTACCCTCGGTACTGATCTGTCGTTCTCGCTATGCCCATGGCAAACAGTTGACCTCAGTGCGGTATTCCCCGTTGCTGGGTTTACCGCCTCGTACGCACTGAACGGTCAACCGGTGGGTGATCCAACAGGGGTGTCCGATCCTGGCGAATATGTCGTCACGGTTGCCGACGCGGGTGGTTGCACCGATGAGGCGATCGCGTCTGTTTCCAATGTGGAATGCTTGTGCGTGGCGGACTTCACCCACAACGCTCGCTGCATGCAAGAGCCTGCGCAATTCACCTTGCTGGCCGACTCCGCTGTGCTGGAAGCCCACTGGGAGTTCAGCAGTGCTACGTCGGTTTCGACAGATACTGATCCGGTGGTGAGGTTCACAGCCGAAGAAGATGTGGTCGTCACCTTGCAGGCCACGCTCAGTTGCGGTGTGGTAACTGTGCAGCGAACGATCCATGTGGATGATTGCTCGGATTCGTGCAGTGTGTGGATACCAGTGGCCTTCACGCCCGATAACGATGGCCGGAACGACACCTGGATCTGGTCCAGCGCATGCGAGCCAAAGGATTTCTCCATGGAGATCTTCAACCGATGGGGCGAGCTTCTGTACACGACCAACAACCCACAGAATTCCTGGGACGGCAGCTACGGTGGCGTGCTATCACCCGCAGGCGTGTATGCGTATCGCGTCAGCTACGTATTGCCATACCAGAAGCGGAAAGAGGTCATGGGGTCTCTCACCTTGGTGCGCTGAGCAAAGCTGACCCTTAGAAGTGCAGGTATTCCCACGAATTCGCGCGGGCGAAGGCGTTATTTTGTAGAACGGTCATACAAGGCCGTGCACCGATGCCTCCGATCCGCTATCACGTCTACGTGATCGAACTTTCCCACAAGGTGTTCACCGAGGACCGGAAGTTCCGCGAAGCCAATCCACAATACAACGGCGTGCTGGAGTGCCTTTACGTGGGCCAAACCAGCAAGACACCGCAAGAACGCTTCGCGCAACACAAGACCGGTTACCGCAATGCGAAAGGGCACAAACTCTCGGCGAACATCGTGGAGAAATACGGGCGCTATTTGCGGCCTAGCTTGTACCAGCACATCGGCCCGCTCGGTCGCGAAGAAGCCTTGAACGTGGAGGAAGGACTGGCGTTGGAACTCCGGCGGAAGGGCTATGCCGTGTGGTTCAATTGAGCATCACTTTCTCATCGCAGGCGAAGCACCATTGCTGCGACGGCGGGAACAGAAGATGGTGTGATCGCTAACGCTTCACGAAGCGCGCTTGCAGCAACGATCCGCGCTGATCGCGGGCCTGCAACAGATACACGCCTAGGGAAAGTCGCGACACATCGATGGTGCGCGCGCCGCCGAGCTCCATCACTGCGCGACCGTCCAATGCGCGGATGGTGATGGCCGTGACCACTCCTTCATAACGTAGCGTCAGTTGGTCCAAAGCAGGCACGGGCGAGAGCGAGAGGCTTGGCTCGGTTGCGGTTACCAAGCCCGTGGTGATGCCCACTTCCACGCTGGAGGTGTTGGTGCGCACCGCTTCATTGAAGTCGAAAAAGATGTCCGCAGCGCTGTTGATGATAGAGCCAATAGCGATGCTCTCCACAGGTTTCAGGCGGAAGGCCACGTAGCCGTGACTGGCTGCTTCGTTCACGTTGCTGTCGGGCAACAGGATGTTGTTGAAGGCAAAGCGCAGCACATTGCCTGTGCCGATGGATGGTGTGAATGCGTGGGACGCACCCAAGAGCCGCAAGGACGCCATGTCCAACAAAGGGCTGATGGTGTCGGCAACGGTGATGTTGAAGGCCGTGTCGTTGCCCGTGTTCTGGAAGCGGATCAGGTAGTCGATGTACGTATCCACATCCTGCAAGTACACGTTGTTGTAGGTGCGGCTGCTGGTGAATGCTTGGATGTCGTTGGGGTCGAAACTGGAGATGATCGTGTGCACATGCGTCTCCGTATTGTCACCAAGGTCCACTTCGCTGGTGGAACTGGTAACGGTGGCATTGGCCACATGGGAGCTCCCCAGCAAACCGGGATCGGGTGGCACTTGTACACTCACATAAAGGGACTGATGCGCGAACGGACCCAACACCGGAATGGTCCATTGGATCTGGCCCGGCGTGTTGGAGCTAACACCTGCGGATGCGGAGATATAGGTGAACAGCGGATCGTAGTCCAGTGTCACAACCACGTTCTCACCCACGTAGACATTGTCGTTGGACACATGCACCTGGTAGTTGAACGGGAAGCCCACCCGCGAGATGGAACTCCACGCATTAACCCGCATGTTGAACGGCGTGCTCACCGAATCGGAGAAGTCCACGATCGCATTGGAGCCGGACGATACGGAGAACGGCACTGGGCCGGCAGCCGGGCATAGCTGAACAACATCGGGGTTCAGTTGCTCGAGGTCGTAGCTGCCGTAAGGGGTAGCGATCTCATAGCTGCCATCGTTCGCCGTGATACCGTAGAGCGGCCCGGGGGTGATCCGCAACAGCTGGTTGGGAATGCCCACCTCCAGTCCATCCTGAACACAATCCACATCCGTTTCGAAATGCATCGCGCCGCTCACCGTACTGCAATCGGTGCCGAGGTCTGGAATAGACACCGGAACCACACTCATGCAATTTCCCGAACCGATCGAGGTGAACTGCAAGAACCAGTTGCCCGGATGCAATCCGTTCACTTGTAACGGCGCGGTACCATTAGTGAACCCAAAATTGCTCGTCGCCAATCCCCCCTGATCATCCTGCACCCACAGACTCCAGTAGCTCAACCCGCCCAGTCCTGGCACTATGGTCACTTGTCCTTGCACGGTGCCATCATCCGCGCCGTTGCAACTTCCGGTGATCTCCTGAACATTCACGAAAGGCATTGGCAGTCCCATGATGGGGATATTCGTACCACCCGCTCCACACGCGTTGTTCACAGAAAGCGAGATCGACAACCCATCGCAGGCTGGTCCCGTGAACACGTAGGTGATGTACAGATCGATGCTACCCCCTTCGTCCTCGGGTCCTTCCACATAGCTCATCATCGGCATGGTACTGATGCTGTATCCTCCGAGCACTCTGGGCAAATGCAAGCGGAACCCACCGTTGCATTGCCCCATACAGGGCTCCATTCCTCCGGTGCCGATCAGCGGAACAAGATCGTTCAGCACGGAGCCATCGAACACCGGCAGGTTATAGCTGGCCGTTGACTGTGCACCGGTGTTGTCTGTTACCGTCACCGAATAAAAACCTGCCGTAAGGCCTGTGATACTGGATGCCAAACTGCCAGTACTCCACAGGTAGGTGTATGGTGACACGCCACCCTCGGGCGTAGCGAAGATCGCACCGTCGCTCCCGTTGCACGATTCGGCCCATACCTGCAGTTTAACGGCGTAGGCCTGCACCGGTGCGGATGCCAACAACAAACAGACGATCGCGGCGTGGAAATGCTTCATGGTGAACTGTTGATCAACAGGATGACGAAAGTATTCCGAGATAGTTGCTTGCGATGTACGGCAGTTTTTGCACGGACTTTCTGAACGACTCCCTGCTAAGCTGATGTTGCACGCTGGGCACTTGACCAGACCTGAGCAATAACTCGGCAATGCACAAGGACAACCATACCGAAAGAAAAGTCGCCCACGACCAAATGATCGGTTGGTCGCGATCAGCTGCCTCGATCTGGAACAGTGAATGATTCAACCGAAGACTAAGGGCTGGGCATACGCTTCCGTTGCACCCACGCCCATGTGTACAAACCCGTAAGCAGTAACATGGGTCCACCGATAACGAGGATCCAATCCACGTGTTTGCTCGCCCACAAACCATACACTACAGCGAGCAACAGGAACACCAATGCACCGATCCATTCGCGCTTCCACGCTGACACGATCACGACCACGCAGAAGAGCGTAGGCAACAAGTGCATCAGCAGATCCAGCATACGCACGCCATCACCGTTCTCGCCCACATCGAAGGCGAAGAGACTGATGAACAAGGTGAACAACGTTGCAGCGATGCGCGGGATCCAGCGAATGGCGGTTGGGCTCATGACGGTTGAGTTGGAAACGTGAAGGTGCATGATCCGCTCACCAGAAGCGCTGATGATCGTCAGGACAAGTCGCTTCAACAACCGTTGGTCTCCGGCAACGTTTCAGCGGAAGATCGTCACGACCTTCTTTCCATCGGCACTGATCTCGCCACGGAACATGCCGCTCGTGGTGAAGTCCATGACCACGTTACCCTTGGCGTCAATGGCGATCAAACCGCCCCGGCCTTCGATCCCTTTCAGCTCCGCCAATGCATCTTTCACGGCCACCTGCAAGGAGTCATTCCGGTAGCGCACACGGTCGCCCACCCCTTTCGCGAGCACCAAGCGGATGAAGTCCTCGCCCTTGCCCGTGCAGCTGATCGCACAAAGACTGTCTGCATAAGTGCCAGCACCGATCACCGGGGAATCACCGATGCGACGCCAGCGCTTATTGGCTAGACCGCCCGTGCTGGTGGCAGCTGCCAGATGTCCCTTCCGGTCGACCGCCACGCATCCTACAGTGCCGTATTTGTTCGTCTTGCTCTCATCGACAGGGTTCACATCCGCGCGGCTGTCGTTATCCAATTGGGTGGTGTCCTTGTTGATCATTTTCAAGTGCTGCTGCCAGCGGAAGTCGGTGCGGAAGTAAGACGTGTCCACCATGGGCATGCCTTCGTTCTCCAGGAACTTCTCGGCACCCTTTCCAAAGAGGAACACGTACCGTGAGCTGTCCATCACCAGTCGCGCACCGCTTATGGGGTTCCTCACCTTTCGAACACCGGCGATGGCGCCACAACGCAACGTACTTCCGTCCATGATCGCCGCATCCATCTCGATGCGCCCATCGCGGGTATAGACGGAGCCCTTGCCAGCATTGAACAACGGGTTGTCTTCCAACGTGCGCACCGCAATTTCAACAGCGTCGAGACTGGTGCCACCGTTCTTCAGGATCGCATAGCCCGAGTCCAACGCAGCGCTGATACCATCCTTGTACGCCGTCTCTTGCTCCGGGGTAAGGCCCATGTTGGCGATGTCGGCGGCGCCGCCGTGTATGGCGATAGCGATGGGTTGTTCCATGGGGACTTGGTTGGGTTGGCGCGAAGATCCACCGCAGGAAACAGCGATCAACGCGAACACCGGGAGGTGACGGAGGCTGATCATAGACGGTAGTACCAGTTCATCGCGGTAAGGAAGTACGTGTCACGTGCGGGGCGGTTGGTCTGTTGCTGCCATTGCTCGTAGAATTCCACCTTCCACCGTTCGTTGAAGGTATGACCTATACCCGCCATCACGCGGAACTGGTCGATGATGCGCCGGGCGGGGTGGTCCAGAGGCTGGAAGATCTCGCCTTCGATCAAGGGCTGCCAATAGTAGTTCATGCGATACCGCAGTCCGGCGCGCAGCCGCACATAACTGATGGGCGGGCGGTAGCCATCGAAGAGCTTCACATAGTGCAGGCGTTGGGCGCGGATCGTTCCCGTGATGGACCACCTGCCGATGGCTTCTGACAAGTCCAGATCGCAGTACACTGTTTGTCGCACATCGTAGAAGTTCTCCAGGTTGCGGCGTTCCATGTAACGGTAGTTGGCGTTCAAGGAGATCCCTTTTCGCAGCCGGTACTTCACGCCCACATCACCGAACGCGAAACCGAGCTCTTGCCAATCGTAGGTGGCGATCCCCGCAACGAAGGCTGTGAGCGACCAGGAACGGTCAATCCGTTTCTCCACATTGAAGGAGGTGAGCGCGCGCGCATCGATCTGGCCCTGGCCGAGCGAGCGCACCGCGAGCGAAAGAAGGATGGCACAAATTGCCGGACGCATCAGTACGTATAGATATAGGTTCGGTCGAACACCACATGGTCGTTCGCATCGTACACCGTGCGTTGCTTGATCAGTCCCCTTCCTTCGTATGCGTATGTCGTTCGCCGCACTTGCTTACCAGCACCATCCGTGACGACTTCTTGCTGTTTGTCGCCATATTTGTCGGAGGTGATCGTCATTCGCTCGGTAACACGGCCTCTTTCCAGTGTGGCGTTACCGGTCTGATTCCCCCAACGGTCCCATGCGGTTTCAACGCGTTGTAACTCGGCACCGGCACTGTCGAGCGTACTGGCCAGCGTCTCACGGCCATGGCGGTCGAAGGCGTGGCGCTCCCACTTCAGCACGTTTCCTCGTTCATCGCGTTCAATGATCTCCGTGGGATTGCCTTTGCGATCGTACGTGGTCGATACGACACGGGTGATCCGTTCGCCTTTGCGCTCATCCGTCGTCCGTACTTCACTGGTGCGCACATGCCTGTCAGCCAATTGTCGTTGACTCTGGGATTGCGCCAGTGCAGGCAGCAAGAGAAGCAGAAGTGAAAGGAATCGGGCCATCTCGTGCTTCATTCGAAAACCAGGAAAGGTTCAAGGTCCACGGTCTCCTTGCGGTCGTTGATCGACACATCCTTGATCAGCGCAACAGTTCCGCTCGCATCGCTGAACGTACTGTCACGCGAATAGGTGTACACGGTATAGTTCCCTTTGTACAGATACGGGAATTCATAACGGCCGTTGTAATCCGTTTTGATGCGCTTGTCATAGCCATCGTGTTCCCCGTAGACGATGTACATGTAGATGTCCCGGCCCGGATACTCCCCGATCTTCTGTGTGAACGTGCTGTTCCACTTCTCAACGCGCACGGATCCGGTGATGGACGCGTCGCCGCCAAGGCCTTCTTTTTTACAGCCCCCGATCAGGAGCATCAACATCAAGGTTAGTAGCCAAGTAGTTCTCATGATGACGGGAGTTGTGCTGTGTGATCCACTATAAGCCCTGCAGGCAAATAGGTGGACGCGAGAATTATGGTGCGACACGTGCGTAGTTCATTCATGATGGCGATCACCCGTGAGAGGTCCTCGGCACCGAGATCTTTGAAGGGCTCATCGAGCAGGAGGATGGTCTTGCGCGTGAGCAACGCTCGCGCGAACTGCAGCATGCGCTGTTGCCCACGAGAGAGGTTGGCGCCGGATCCTTCGAGTTCAAACGCCAACGTCGCTTCAAGGCTTTCCGCGAGTTCGATACCGAGCCGCTCGACCATACGCACGGCTCGCTCCTCGCTCTTGTCCCGCGTATTGTAAGTGATCGCCTTCTGTACCGTGGACCCCAACAACGGAACATCATCCGAAACAACCGTTGTCTCCCGTCGAACCGCGAACGCACTGAGCCCTTCGATATTCACTTCATCGAACGTGATGGTGCCCGCTTGTGGCGTGTGCAGCTTCTGGATGAGTGCGAGCACGGTGGTGCGGCCCGCTCCGCTTTCCCCTTGCAGGTGTGTGATCGCGTGTGAAGGGAACCGCAGGTCCACCCCATCCAGGACAGGTGGGCTTTCACCGTAGGCGAAACGAACACCGGAGAACGTGATGTTACCGTTGAAGTCCTTTGGTAATTCCGGCCCCTCGCGCTCCTCGATCGGTCTTGTCAAAACCGTGTTGAGCTTTTGAAGGGAGGCCAGCCCGCTCTGCCACATGGTGTTCACCTGCAGAAGTCGACGCATCGGTGATCGCGTGTAGAGCATCAACAGAACGAAGCCCAGCACATCCGCCACATGCACCTTCTGGCCATGCTCCGCTTTCTGGGCCACCAACCATAGCACCGTGGCCATAGCCATGAAAAAAAGTGCGGGGATCATCGCTTGGAGCCCGGCCCCCCATCGGTGGTAACGCTGTGCGCTTTCCCATGACTTGTCGCTCGTTCGCTCGAAGGCGTTGATCTCCGGTGTCTCCCGATTGAAGGATTTGATCGTGCGGAAGGCGTTGAATCGAGAAGCCACGAACTCCAAGATCCGTGAGCGCTGTTTTCGACGTTCAGCGTTGATGACCGACATGGGCCTCCCCACAACGGCTACGAGCGTGACCGAAACAAGAAAACCGATGATCACCACAAAGGCCAGGTGAACATCGATCCAGAGCATGGCACTGAACGCGATGAGCAAAAGGAACACATCACCAACGGCCTGTAGAATACCCTTGCGAATCAGGTCGCGCACCCCGCGCAGATCGCCGCTGTACCTGAGCAGATAGCTGCCCACTGGTTTTTCCATGTGCGTAGCTAGTGAACCATGGAGTTGACGTGCGAAGAGGCGCGTCTGCAAGTCACGGGCAAAGCGTTCCGTCAAGGAAGATGATGTGACCTGTGCCAGGTAGGTGCTCAGAGCGAGACCCGCGATCAAACCACCGAAGAGCCGAAAGAAACCCGATGTGTCGCTTACGGACAGCCCGACCTCGTGCAACAGACGGTCCTTGCCCCCACCTGCGCCGAGCACCACACTGTAAAAGCCGCCAATGCTCAGCGGAAGCAAAACGCCGAGCAGGCCACTTACGAACATGGCCGCGCACGTCAACAACACTTGAGCCTTGTTGGCCAAGATGTACTCCTGGAGGGGTGTTTTGGAGCGCACGGTGGATCAATCTCCGTCCTCTTCCACATGCTCGTAGACGCGAACGGGTCCACTGGCCATGTGCCCACCGAAGAGTGCGTTGTGGGAACCGGTCATCACCTCGTCGATGGTGAAAACAGGGATATTGAGATGATCGCGAACCTCGTTCACCAGCAATGGACTCATGGTGAACGTTCCACTGATCGCCGTTACATCGATGCCCCATTCCTTCAGCAGTTGCACACCGTGGAAGGCGCTCAGGCTGTCCCCGCAACTGAACAGGACTTTGTCGATGGTAGTCATGAAGGACTTGTCCTTGAGAAGGAACATGGTCTCCTGTTGCATCAGGCCGTCTGCGATCTCCATCACAATGAAATCGTGCTTGTTGGGTGCCAGCCGGTCCACAAGGGTCTGATAGATATCCAGGATCTCCTCCTTCGAACACATGTAGGTGCTCGGATACCCAACATCGCTGAAGTCACTCACTGCGCTTGCACCGCAATCGAGCACGAACTCGCGGTCCTTCGTGTGGCAGGTACCAGTTAGTTTGATGAACGCCACATCGTGACCCGCCACCGCCAATCCGCGGGACACAAATGCCGCCGTAGTGGTCTTGCCGCTATCCATCGTTGAACCGATCGAGAGGATCACTTTGGGTCCTACTTCGCCACGGTATGGAATGCGTTTGGCGTACTTGAACTTCAGGTTGATAACATCACCGCTCATGTCACAGCAATAACCCACCAGCCTTACAGTGGTCGGCTCAATGTCCTTCAGCGAATAGTGCTTGCTTTTGACAATGCCGATGGCCCCGCCAGCAGCGATCATGTGATACAAGGGCTGCGGCGCATCGGGCACGTAGCCTTCGAATTGCGAAGTAGCGTACCTGTCGGTGAACGCGGCCATGATGCGGTCTCCCGGGAAAATGCTCCGCACCTTCCCATCCGCCATTTGGGCGCTCACGTGCCTACCCAGTTCCACGACCTCGAAGATGGCCAGGTCACCGGCTTTCATGCGATCAAATATTGTCGTCTTAGCCGCTGGCTCACTAACTAGCGGCTGGCGATATGTTCGAACGATCGTGTCATTCGCTAACGTACGTCTTGGAGGAGAAATTGAACTCATTGTGTATCCTTTGCGGATCAAAAATGCGATTTCGTTACAGGTCTTTGTATCTTACGTGACGCCAACGCCATATCGGGCCTAGTGGATATGGCGTTTCTCTCATGCCGAACATTACTTCGACGATCATTCGCGAATAACTTTTTGCAAACTCGACTATTTTCATACGGCCTCCTGTAATTATCGACCGGCCTGATATCGAATTCTTCGTTGCCAGTAGAAGTAGCGCCAATTTATGTCAAGCGGCAGACTCGTGGTAGAAAGTCTGAGCAGCGAC
>JANNYL010000161.1:0-3838 GCA_031410075.1 Flavobacteriales bacterium | reverse complement strand
GCTCTCGAAGCGCGGATAGGTCGCCTTCTCGGCGGTCACGTTCGCCAACACTTTATCCGTTACTCGGCCCAATAATGCTTTGTCGAAATACGGATCGTTGAAACTCACACTGTCCACTTCGATCTCCGAACTCTTCACTTTCACCAGGTACGAATGCGACCATTCGGCGAACGTGGCCGAAGGTTTCAGGCCCGCGCGCTCCCATGTGATGCGACCTCCGGTACCACGCCAAATGCCTTGTGTTGGGAAATAGACACCACTGGTGTTGTGGATCACTGCACTGTCTCCTTTCGCAAGGCAGCGCAGATCCAACTTGGGGAAGACCACCTTCGGAACGCTGTCGTACTCAAAGGTGAACCGTGGGCTGCTGCTTTGCCATTGAACACTGGCGCCTTTGAACAATGTGTTGTCCTTGAACAGGCTCGCACTCATGGCGATCAGGTCCGTGAGATTTTGTTTGCGGGTGCTTTTAGCGGCGCTCTCCAAACAGAGCATATAAGTATCGAAGTCGGCCGCTGTGCGTCCACCACCAGAGAAAGCGACCAACGATCCGAGGTAGTCACGGAATCCTGGAAAAGCCTCGAACCGCTTCTTCAGCATCACATTCGCCAAGTCCACGATCCGTGTGCGCTGCGCTTGATCGAAGAAACTGCCGTTCCAGGCGGGCGTGAATTCCTGCTCCATGAACGGCTTGCCTTCCTTCTTGTCGGCATCCACCAGAAATGCGGTGATCTCCTGTAAAAAGACAACCTGGTCGTTGGTGAACGGCTTGGATTGGGCGTGGGAGATCAGTGGGGCCATCAGCCATAGGCCGCAAGCCAAAGGCCATGTGCGAAAACCTTTGTTCGATCTCATCGCCTGCATCCGATCAATGCCCATTCACCTTGGTTCAATTCCTCTGCCGGAACCATGCCAACAGCCAGCACAGCCTCTACCATCCGCGGGGCATCGGCATGTACGAAGCCACTCAGGAGCAAAGCGCCTCCCGGTTGAAGCGCATCGCGCATGAATAGCATGTCGCGCAAAAGCGTGTTACGTTCGATGTTCGCCAAGATAACCGCGCAGGAAGAAGGCTTCAGTAGCTTGGCTTCGCCTTTCTCCACAACGGTATGGTGGCAACCGTTCAACACAAGATTCTCCCGCGCATTGAGCACCGACTGTTCATCGATATCGATGGCGTGAACACTTTTTGCACCCAAACGCTCTGCCAGGATCGCGAGCACCGCAGTACCGCAACCCAGATCGCACACGTGCTTCCCGTTCATATCGATATTCATCATCGCTTCCACCATCATGCGTGTGGTCGCGTGATGGCCCGTTCCAAAGGCCATACGAGGCGTGATCACCAGATCGTGCTTGAAACCCGGAACGAACGGATGGAATTCAGCGCGGATCCGCACATCGTGCCCTACTTCCACAGGTTGAAAACTCTTTTCCCATTCGGCGTTCCAATTGTATGGGGCTATGGACCGATGTGACAGCTTGATCCGAACTTCAGCGGGTTGGGCAGCGATCAAAGCGATAATGGCTGACTTGTCGAACCGATGAGCAGGCGTGAACGCTTTCACACCGTCCTCCGTCTCTTCGAAACTTTCGAACCCTAATTCGCCAAGTTCGGCGACGAGCACATCACGCCATGGCTCCAGCGGATCGATCGTTAGGCTGAGTTCTGTATACGTGTGCATGGGGATCCGATCAGAGATCAATGGCTCAAGGATGCTTTACGCGTTCCGCGATCCGGATCAACTCAGCGAACTGTTCGGCTACCAGGGCTGCCCCGCCGATCAATCCACCATTCACATCGGGACACGAAAAAATGGCGGCTGCATTATCAGGCTTGCAGGATCCACCGTAAAGAATGGGCACTGTGACCGCAACACTGTCACCATGTGTTCGCAGCATAGCGCGTATGTGTGCGTGCATGTCCTGTGCCTGAGCGGCGCTGGCCGTAAGACCGGTGCCAATGGCCCAGACCGGCTCGTAGGCAATGACAACGCGTTCAAGTGATACGCTGTCGAGTTCACCCAAAGCACCTTTCATCTGATCAGCCACCACATCGAAATGCCGGCCACTTTCTCTCTCCGCCAGGTTCTCGCCGCAGCAGTAGAGCGGGGTGATCCCATGCTTCAACAGCGTTATGATCTTCTTCGCGACCAGTGCATCGGTCTCGCCGAAGTACTGCCTCCGCTCACTATGCCCAACCAGGCAATAGGTTGTACCAATGCTCGCAAGCATGCCCGCACTTACTTCGCCCGTAAAGGCACCCTGCTCAGCGGCATGACAATTCTGTGCGGCCACTTTGATGCGCGTGCCGCGTGTTTGCTCCACCACTTGGGCCAGGAACGGGAACGGCGGTGCGACGACCACCTCAACATTGGATGGCCCAACGGGAACGCCTTCTTTCAATTGCTCCAAAAGCGCACGCGAACCGCTGGCGTCGGTGTGCATTTTCCAATTACCGGCTAGGATCGTGCGCATGCTTTGCTTCACCAGCCTTCTTAGAGCCAGTACGCGCCAAAGTTGGAAATGGCAAGCGCATTATTCCTCCTTCCGTTCGCGGATCATCAACAATGGATCGTGATCATGGATATTTCAATGCAGAGACGCGTGATTCAGGCAACGACACTCAGGAAACATGATCTGGTAGACCACACTACGACCTGTGCTCCACATTTTGGTTGCCAAAAGCGGCTCTTGTCATCCGGTCAGCGTTCCTCCGCGCTTCCGCGTGATCACTTGATCAGAACCGCAACGCGAACCCGAAATACGGGATCACCGCACCGAAGCCTTCGGCCAGGTCTTTATTGTATACCAATGCACCGTCGGCAGCCAATTTTCGATGGATCCAACGGATGCCAAGCGTGTAAATGGGGAATGCCTTCGGGCCAAAGTTCAAGACCCAGTTTTCGGTAACGATGGCCATGGGCTCTGTGAATCGCCATTGAGCGCTGAACCCAATGATCGGTTTGCGCGTAAGGCCGATGCCGGTAGCCCCCCAACCCAAATTCAACGTGGCATGCGCCTCCGGCGAACCAATGGTGCATTGGCCGATGATCGCCCCCATTTTTCGACCCGTGTCCAACGTATCCTGAAAGGGTGGGTCGTTGCTCAGTTGCGTACCTACGGCGTAGACCCCTGCCCAAATACCCGGTTGCAATCGCATGCCTCCTTTGATCGCCAGAAAATAGCCTGGTAATTTGTTCTGCCCCGGGCGCAAGCTGGCCAACACACTCATCATCTGAAAACCACCGCCAATGCTGATATTATCAACTGGGGCGAACCACGCACTGTGCATGATCACGTAGCTGTTCTGGTAGTACCCCTGCCCTTGTTGCAACGGGATGGCGCTTGGCGCAAAAAAGGTATGGCTGCTATGCGGGTTGTCCTTCCACGTACTGAATACCCGGGTGTGGGTGCCCGGCATTGGGTAGCGAAGGCGCAACAACTCTCTCGACCGATCGCGCAACGGCTGAGGTGGTTGTAGAACTGTTGATCCGTTCCCACCGAAGGAAGCGAGGACGGTACACCAGAGAATTACTGAAAGGCAGAGGCGCATGAGGCTACGAAGGAAGCAGGAAGTGCCGAATTCGCTGCATTCCCAACCCAAGACGCAGTAGTTGTAAAAGGTTGGGTGCTAGACCCCGAAATCAACTGTTCCATCACGGTTCAACTTCAAAGTTGAAGGTCCTGATCGTTCCCGAAATGGAGCAAAGCCTACTCGATAGAAGTGACAACCTCACCGAGCGCTGGCACATCGTTGCAATGCCATTGCCCTTTCACCACCCCTTCCTTCAGCACCACCACACCGGGGTTGCTGCGAATAATGGTCTTCAGTGTG
>JANNYL010000160.1:0-7573 GCA_031410075.1 Flavobacteriales bacterium | reverse complement strand
AGCGAATGGCCCGACGGCGCTGCATTTGAGCGCCGGAACGCCCACACCGTCTACATATTCCTCCTATACTGCCCCCCCACCTCGAACATCGCCGCCGTCTCCCGGCCTGCGAGCCGGGATGCCCCAGCGAGCAATACTATCGCCTCCATCAGCACGCGTCAGAAGACGATGGGCAATTCGAGGTTCAACTCCTTTACACCTTGATTCATCTCTTTCGCAGTGACCTTTATGTAGGTCTTGTTGGTTCGGTTGATCTTACCTACGGTGATCCCATAGTGCGTAACCATCATACCGGCCAAGCTATCCACTGTTAGATGAGCCGGATCGAGCGAAGTGCCACTTTCCCAGCTATAACCTCTCCAAGTGCTTCTGAAGGAGTTCCCCTCATCGCCCACAATGACAGTATCAGCAAAGGGTAAGGTGATGTTACTGATATAGGCCACATTCTCCTTCAAGTCGATCTTGATCATGTCCATGAACTCCAGGCGGCCGGTTCCTTGAAACCCGAGCATACTGTCTTCCATGCTTATCGTGAGCAGCTCCTGGCCGCTTGGATAGGCCATTACGCTGTCTGTGAGGGATCTGTACTCCGCATACTCCTCGGGCGTCAGGCCCATGTTCGGATGATAAGCCAATGGCTCACCATCCTGAAGTTCACCGATCGCCTCCATGAACCATTCCTGATGAAGGGCGATCGACTCTTTGAAGCGTTCAGTCAGTGCCACCATTCGCTGCGGATAGACCACGCTGTCCATGATGTCAGCAGTATGCTCTCCAACTGGGAACCAGCCGGCCACAGTGGCTGCTATGCCAACAGACCTGTCGCTATCGCTTTGAAGACCTTGGTTGCTGCACCCGACTAGGAACGCGAGTAGGAAGAGCAACGAGAGGACCCTAGTGTACCCCATATGTACTACATGTTCCTTTTGTACTGTCCAACGACTTCAAACATCGCCGCCGTCAGCTGCCCCAGCGAGCAATACTTTGTCTCCTGCATCAGCACAGCGAATGTATCAATGCCCACGTCACAATTACCTTCGGTCTATGCGCCTCGCCGTTCTCATCATGCTCACCGGCTGCTTCTGCGCGTGCACTCGACATGAAGCAGTTGATCCTTTGGATGCGACCATAGAGTTGACCGGGATCGACAGCGTTCAAGTTGATTGGCGTGCGATCGGTCCCATCGGCATAGGCTCTAAGGAGCGCTTCGTATGGACATGCGGCACGTTCGACCGGACCCCAATAGAGTGGGCAACCTTTGACTCACTAGCAGCTGTGATCCGAAGTAAGGGCGGGGTGATCTGCCGCTGATAGATCACATATTCCTTCTGTACTGCCCCCCACTTCGAGCATCGCCGCCGTCTCCCGGCCTGCGAGCCGGGATGCCCCAGCGAGCAATACTATCGCCTCCATCAGCACATCGAACATGTTCTCATTCCGGATCGCCGCCTTCCCGAGCGGCGGGACTTCGCTCCTATCGCTCAGCCTGCAATTTGCGCAGCGCCGCCTTGCCTTCTTCGGCGTAGGCCTGTTGTGGAGTCTTGCCCCGGCCCTGAGCCGGGGTTCTCCACGGTGCGGTCAGCTGCCCTATCGAACAGAACTTCGAGACCTCCAGGTCATTCTTTCACGACAAGTCCGTGGACTGTCCTTCCATCATGAAGCCGGATGGCATAGACATAAGGTCCGCTGGGCAACGCTGCTGTCCCCAATCGTATGGAGCTTGTGAATCGCTCACGGAGCAGCATGCGTGAAGACATGTCGAACAACCATACTTCCGAAACGTCGGTCTCAGGCACGGTCACGGTCAACTCGCTGCTGAACGGAACGGGACCGACCTGGCTCGCGGGATCGCTCGGGCCTTCGACGCCGGTGGATATGGAAAGCGAGACATCATCGATGTAAACGGTCGCATAGCCGTACCCTGCCGGGTTCACGATCGGGTGTGGTGTGTTCGCATCGTCGTCGAAGTTCCCGATGATCAAGTAGCTCTCTCCTCCATGGGCCGTGTAGTAGCCGGTCACAGCATACCAGTTCACTGTATCCGGGTAGGCCGGGTCCGCATTCACGATCTGTGGCACGAACGGCATCGCAGCAACGGTGGGCGTGAACACCAGTGTGTCGGAGAAATAGACGCCGATGTTCCGCACGCTGTACTTCGAATTGTCCAGCAGGTTCATGTACATCTCGAAGTAGTAGGTGCTGCCTGCAATGAGCGGACCCACCAACGGTGTTTCGATGTATTCACGGCCGGGTGAGTCGGAATACAGGAAGATGCCAGCATAAGCGGAATCGCTGAGGGGGACCTGATGGCCGCCTACGTTGTTCGGCACGGAGTATCCGGCCGTGCCGCACGCATGAAAATAGTCAGGCGTCCAATAGGTCGGATCGATCCAGAAGTCTGCCTTGTTCAATTGGTTCAGGCCAGTGGGGCAGCCGGTGTGCAATTCGAAGTCGCCGTTCGGCACAAGGCTCTGTGCACTGCTGAGTTCGGCACAGAACAGGGTCGAACCGAGCGCTGCGACGATGAGGCATAAAGAGCGACCATCGACCGTGGGAAGGAGTGCCTGCAAGCGCATGGGTTGGATCACATGTTCCTTCTGTACTGCCCCCCCACCTCGAACATCGCCGCCGTCTCCCGGCCTGCGAGCCGGGATGCCCCAGCGAGCAATACTATCGCTTCCATCAGCCTGATGTTATCGTTGTTCAAGTATATGACGTCAGGTGCCCACCTTCACGTTGACACGCCGTTTCCCTTCGGTAAATGGCATGATCACCAGCCCGACCCCAAAGCCGATGAGACAGGGTGTGGCCACTTGGATGTACTTGTCGCCATCGAATGTTCCATCCCTGAACTTCATCGCCTTCAACGGCGCATATACCAGGAGCCCCAGTAACGAAACGACTGTTACGAATGCCCCGGCATCCTTGATGGTTGATCTGTAGGTCACATGGTCGATCCTATGCAGCGGATAAGAGCGAGTTACATCCATCGTGTCGTACATGAAGAACCGGTGATCTTCACCGCGATGTGCCCAACCACCCTTTGGGTCCAAAAACCGCTCAGACCATCGTTCTTCGCGAAAGCTGATGACGATCGAGTCCTTGGTGGTGTATAGGAGGTCCCCATCCACCTGATGGGTTCTGCTCACGCCCGGTATCGGAGGCAAGCTGTCCTTCAAGTTCAGCTCTATACTCCGATAGTGCCTCAAGAACTTTGGTTTACCGTTCTCCTTGTTGAACTCAAAGAGCATGCTGTTTCGCTCTTGTCCCTCAGCGCAGCAAAAGGAGAGAACAAACCCGATGATGAGCGTCGCGCGAAGCATGCCCAAACCTATCACATGTTCCTTCTGTACTGCCCCCCACTTCGCACATCGCCGCCGTCAACTGTCCCAGTGAGCAATACTTGGTCGCCCCAGCCAATAACCGCAATCCGTTCAACCACGCGGATGTTCTCTTCGACGGATCAGAATAAAATTCCGAACGGGCAATCCGAAACAGAACAGGATCACCGCGATCAGCGCCCAGTTCTCCCACTCATCCCACCGGAAGCGAAAGTGACCGTGCACGCTCGCGCTGTACAAGGCCCAGACAAGCACCAAGGCCAAGCCCACCACGATCAGGCTGAAGTAGAGCAGTGTCATGAGCGGGCCTTTCATTGGGGTCCTACATATTCCTCCGCTTCTGTCCGCCATTTGGACTTCCGCAACCACCACACGAGGTACACAACCAGCAAATAGACACCTGCGACAAAGCCGAGCAGTACGGCGACATACGCTGTGCAGTAGCAGAGCGTGTAAACGACTTCAGACCACAATGCCGGTGAGATCGCCCAGATGGATAGCAGCACAAGGCCGCAGGTCAAGAAGGTGATCCACGCGGCCTTTCTGTAACGCATCACATATTCCTTCTGTACTGTCCGCCGACCTCGAACATCGCCACCGTCAACTGACCCAGGCTACAGTATTTGGTCGCCTCCAACACACGGCGAACAACTTCATTTGTGCACTCCCGGTTTAGCATGCGCCATCACACGGGTCGCAAGTCGGCTTACGCGTACGCGCAACGTCTTGGGCATCTTTGGTAGCTTCCCGTTGTACAGCGTCTCGAAGCGGAAGCACATCTCCCAGTCGTCCCAGTACACATCCACGTTGCGGTGGAGCTTGAACTGACGGAAGCGGAGCACATCCAGGTACTGGCTGTTCATCGGGTTCTGGCCCGCTGCGCTGAGGAACGGGTGGAAGTCGATCTCGCGTACATGCCCATCGGTGAAGGCGAAACGGATCGTATAGTCACCTAGGTAGGTGGCTTTCTTGATGCGCACGTCGTCGGGGATGATCATTTCATTCGGCGGGTGATGCGCACCGGTGTGATACGCTTGTGTTCAACGTAGAAGGCGGTCCACTTCTCAACGATGTCCTCTTTCATCGCCCGGACGAAGACTTCGGCTTCGCGCTGTTCTTTTTCGTTCAGCATCCGTGCGCCACGTTTGGCTCTCCAGCGTAACTCCACCAATTCGCCTTCCAGGATGATGAGCATGATGATGCCTTCACGGTCTCCATGCTGCACATGCAAGTGCATCGGATCATGATCATCACTGTAGAACAGGAAGATGAGACCGAAGTATTCGTACAGCTTGGGCATTGGCCCAAATGTAACGACCGGCGATGCCCTACATATTCCTTCGATACTGCCCCCCCCATCTCGAACATCGCCGCCGTCAACTGCCCCAGCGAGCAATACTATCGCCTCCATCAGCCTTGGATTTTGCGATTAGTCTTCTTCCTCCACATCCACAAGAAGGGCAGCGCTAGCGCGATCGCAAAGACGACATACACACCAACGTCCAAGGCGGTCCATGGTGGTGGCACTCGAAATAGACGGTCATCAAACACCAAGACCCTAACCAGGGTGAGGGATATTTGAACAACCCCAACGTAGATCATGTATAGGATCAGTGCCTTCACGTGCTACATGTTACGGCGATACTGCCGCCCACCTCAAACATCGCCGCCGTCAGCTGCCCCAGTGAGCAATACTATCGCTTCCATCAGCACCGCACCTCATGACTCCCCATCTTCATATACCAACCAAGCCACCGCCGAGTCTACCCGCGTAGTATCGAGCATCCACCCGGAAGGTCCGTCCTTCATAGGGGGGACATACGCAGGATAGTGCGCCAGCGAGTTCCGTTTCACGGCGCACACCACATGCAGGCTGAAGTCCGGCAGAAATCCATCGCTGTAGTATTGAATTCTGAGACTATCGGCGCCACCGGGGACCAGCGGTAGAAAGGGATGCAGTGATCGGAGGTAGTCATATTCGTCAACCGTGAGCCCTTTGCTATCCGTGAACATGCCATTGGAGTTGCTCTTGGCACAAATGGCTCTTTGCATTAGCCGCTCCTCGCCATCGAATATGAGTGCGCCGAATTGGAGTGGAAACGCTGCAACGGTAAGAAGAACGAAGTACACGGCGGTGCCGCTTGCAGTGTTCATGAATGCCCATCGCATGCGCCGCTTCCTATAGACCCATGCGCCCAGTAATAGAGTGCTCGGTGCGTATGCAAAGAGCCAAAAGGCTATGTGAGTGATATCGCCCACCAGGAGACCGCGATAGTGTCCCCAAGCTTCGCACCATTGACTGACTTGCCCGGTTAGGATTAGCCCCATCCCGCACGTGGCGGTCACACAAATCAACGCGAGCCAGCGCCTGTGTCGGAGGAAGAAGCCGGACATCGGGGACTACATATTCCTCCGATACTGACCCCCCACCTCAAACATCGCCGCCGTCAACTGACCAAGGCTGCAATACTTCGTCGCCTCCATCAGCACAGCGAACATGTTCTCATTCTTGATCGCAGCCTCTTGCAGTTTCCGCAGTGCGGCTTTCCCTTCGGCCTCGTAGGCCTTCTGTACGTTCTCGACAGTCTTGATCTGCGCCTCCTTCTCTTCTTCGGTAGCGCGTATCACCTCCTTCGGAAGAACGGTAGGAGATCCTTTGCTCGATAGGAATGTGTTCACGCCAATGATCGGAAAGTCACCGTTGTGCTTGAGCGTTTCGTAGTAGAGGCTTTCCTCCTGGATGCGGCTGCGCTGGTACATGGTCTCCATGGCGCCGAGCACGCCGCCGCGTTCGGTGATGCGGTCGAACTCGGTGAGCACGGCTTCTTCCACCAGGTCGGTGAGCTCTTCGATGATGAAGCTGCCCTGCAGCGGATTCTCGTTCTTGGCCAGGCCGAGCTCCTTGTTGATGATGAGCTGGATAGCCATGGCGCGGCGCACGCTTTCCTCGGTGGGTGTGGTGATGGCCTCGTCGTAGGCGTTCGTATGGAGCGAATTGCAGTTGTCGTAGATGGCGTAAAGCGCCTGCAACGTGGTGCGGATGTCGTTGAAGTCGATCTCCTGCGCGTGGAGGCTGCGGCCGCTGGTCTGGATGTGGTACTTGAGCATCTGGCTGCGCTCATCGGCGCCATAGCGGAGCTTGAGCGCCTTGGCCCAGAGGCGGCGTGCCACGCGGCCCATCACGGCGTACTCGGGGTCCATGCCGTTGCTGAAGAAGAAGCTCAGGTTCGGCGCGAAGGCGTTGATGTCCATGCCCCGGCTGAGGTAGTACTCCACATAGGTAAAGCCGTTGGACAGCGTGAACGCGAGCTGGCTGATGGGGTTGGCGCCGGCTTCCGCGATGTGGTAGCCGCTGATGCTGACGCTGTAGAAGTTTCGGACCTTCTCGTCGATGAAGAACTGTTGCACGTCGCCCATCAACCGCAGCGCGAACTCGGTGCTGAAGATGCAGGTGTTCTGCGCCTGGTCTTCTTTGAGGATGTCGGCCTGCACGGTGCCGCGGACCTGCGCAAGGGTGTCGGCCTTGATCTTGGCGTAGACGTCCGGAGGTAATACTTGGTCGCCGGTAATTCCGAGCAAGAGCAAGCCGAGGCCGTTGTTGCCTTGAGGGATCTCGCCGTGGTATCGTGGTTGTCGGTTGTCAGTTGTCGGTTGTCCGGCTGCCGATGACCACCGCGCTGCGATCTTCTTCTCGACCTCCTTCTCCAGCTTGTTCTCGCGGATGTACTTCTCGCAGTTCTGGTCGATCGCGGCGTTCATGAAGAAGCCGAGCAGCATGGGCGCGGGACCGTTGATGGTCATGCTCACGCTCGTGGTGGGCGCTGACAGGTCGAAGCCGCTGTAGAGCTTCTTGGCATCGTCGAGGCAGCAGATGCTCACGCCGCTGTTGCCCACCTTGCCGTAGATGTCCGGACGACGACCGGGATCGTGGCCGTAGAGCGTCACGCTGTCGAACGCTGTGCTGAGGCGCTTCGCTGGCAGGCCTTGGCTCACGTAATGGAAGCGCTTGTTGGTGCGCTCGGGTCCACCCTCGCCGGCGAACATGCGCGCGGGGTCCTCGCCGGTGCGCTTGAAAGGATAGATGCCCGCTGTGTAGGGATAGAATCCGGGCGTGTTCTCCTGCATGGCCCAGCGCACCTTGTCGCCCCAGCTGCGGAATTTCGGCAGCGCGACCTTCGGGATCTTCAGGTGACTGAGGCTCTCGCTGTGGTTCGGCACCTTGATCTCCTTGC
>JANNYL010000159.1:0-2772 GCA_031410075.1 Flavobacteriales bacterium | reverse complement strand
CCATTTTCGTACCGCTCACGCTACCAATAGCGATCGAATGGTCACCTCCAATGACCATAGGGAATATGTTGCTACGCAGGAACTTATAGACTTCGAACGCCAGATCGGATTCGAACCGGATAAGGCCGTCTATGTGGTGCGCGTTCGGCGACTTGTCGTCCTCGTACAGCACGTCGTTCTCATCGCGCAAAATGCTTTCCTCGGCATGGCCGAAGAGGTCGCTACCGTTCTTCCAGGCTGCGACCCGGAGGGCGCTCATACCCATGCTGGTGCCACGGGTGCCAGCACCGATCTCACTTGCGGCATCTATCAATCGCACATCCATACAAATCCTTTTTCTGCCGCCAATGTAGGATGAGGCGGTCGTGGGAGGTGTCGAAGTGCTGGGGAGAAGATCCTCCTGTTTCCCCTCTCTGTTCGATCAGGCAGGAAAGAACCTATCCGTGCCAGAGCAGCCAGAACGCCATGATGCCGGCGAAGTAGCCCATTGCTGCCGGCAGTGCTATGCGTTTCACGTACCACCCGAACTCGATGCCCAATATCCCCATCACCGCGACACCTGCTGCACTACCGATGATCAGGATACTTCCGCCGGTACCAGCGCAATACGCCAACAACTCCCAGAACAGGTGGTCCGACGCGAAGTGGGTCATGGGATACATCCCTTGGGCCGCTGCAACCAGCGGAACATTGTCCACAACGGCGCTCAGCAGACCGATCAGTGTATTCACCGCATAAATGTTATCCCCGAAAAGAGCCGTAAGCCCGGAGGAAACCATGGTCAAGTGACCCGCAGTGTCCAAGCCGGCAACCGCGATCAATATCCCGAGGAAGAACAACACACTACCATGGTCCACACGGCGCAAGATGCCAGTGACCTGCAATTGGCCACGCGCCTCCTCATGCGCTCCCGCGTGAACGAATTCGGTGTAGACCCACAGCACGCCCAAACCGAGCATGATGCCCATGAACGGGGGTAGGTGGGTGAATTGCTTGAAGATCGGTACGCCAAGCAAGGTACCCAGGCCAATAAGGAACACCGCCATGCGCTGGCCTGGGCGAACCTTCGATGCATGATCTCCGGTTTTGGATGCTGGCCGTTCAATTTTACCCTTCACGGTGCGGCCCATCCAGAGTAGCGGAACCACCAGGCATACCAAGCTCGGGATCAGAAGTTTGAGAATGATATTACCGCTGGTGACTTGACCGCCTATCCACAGCATGATCGTGGTCACATCCCCAATGGGGCTCCATGCGCCGCCGGCATTCGCTGCGATGATCACTAGGCCGGCAAAGGTCCACAGGTCGTTCTTGTCCTTGATCAGTTTGCGGATCAACGCACACATAACGATCGCGGTGGTCATGTTGTCCAATGCGGCGCTGAGGAAGAACGTGATCAGCCCGATGGTCCAAAGCAGCGTGCGCTTGTTGGTCGTGGTAATGCGGTCTGTGATCACCTGGAACGCTGCGTGCGAGTCCATCAGTTCCACCACCACCATGGCACCCAACAAAAAGAAGAGGATGCTGGCGATACCGCTCAAGTGATGTGCGAATTCTTCCGCTAGCGTGGCCTCTCCTACTACAGGCGCTGTGTGGCCCAATGTGATGAAGGTCCAGATCAGCATACCGGTAAGCAGCGCACTGGCAGCCTTGTTCACCTTCAAGGGGTGCTCCAAGGCAATGCAGGCGTAACCCACAACGAAGACGATGGCTATCAGTGCGAACATGGTGCAAGGATACTGTTCAGGCTGGAGCATTCCAGCACTGTCCGCTCCAGGGTGATCCTCCACCATGTAATGGGCCTTGGCGTGCGCATGATCCTTCTACTTTCGCCGCCCCATTCTGCGCCCGGCAACCGAAAGCCGGAAATCACCGTCACTGAGCTGAATCACTGAACTCCTATGACCTTGACCTGCAACTCGCTCCGCCGTTTTCGCACGCATACCCTCGCCTTGGCCTCGGCAATTGCTGGGTTCTTCATCACACAACGGGCCAGCGCTCAGCCCCATACCATCGCTGAGCCTTCCATTACTGCCTGCATAGGCGCTTTGCTGGATAGTGGCGGTGAAGGTGCCAGCGGCTACAGCAACAATGAGGATTTCACCACGACCATTTGCTCGGACCAGCCCGGGCAGTCCATTTCTCTGAACTGGATCACCTTCAACCTGAACACTGACGGCCCCGACCCTATCGATCAAGTCACGATCTACGATGGTGCCGACATCAACGCTCCGGTGATCGGTGTATACAGTGGCCTCAACTCTCCAGGGATCGTTTCGGCCAGCTTCGCCAATACGAGTGGCTGCCTTACGGTCAGTTTCACCAGCAATGCCAGCGGCACAGGCATTTTTGCCGCTACCATTCTCTGCTACACGCCGTGCGAACCGCCAACCGCCGTGGCCATCATGAGCGAAGCAGCGCCAGCCCTGATCTGCCAAGGAGAGTCTGTTGGTTTCAATGCCAGTGCCTCATTCGCCGCTGCTGGTTACAACGTGGTGGAATACGCTTGGAATTTCGATGACGGCAGCCCGGTGGACAGCTTGACCGGTGCGGTTATCAGCCACGCTTTCCAAGAACCCGGCGAGTATGTGGTGCAGATCGTGCTGACCGATGACAACGAGTGCAACAACACTAACCTGATCGATCTGCCTGTTTGGGTAAGCACCACGCCTGTGTTCGACCTTGGACCTGACCTGCAGGTGTGCTTGGGAGAGGAAGTGAACTTGACCGGGAATGTTTCACCCACTACATGGAACGCTCTTCCGAACTCCG
>JANNYL010000158.1:0-6705 GCA_031410075.1 Flavobacteriales bacterium | reverse complement strand
GTGGAGAGCCGGGGTCTCCTTGTATTGGTTTACGACTGCTTGATCCTTGCAGGCGGCAAAGTTGATGGTCCTTGGCAACGAATCGTCTTGAACCACTTCAACTTTTCAACCGGCGCAAAGGTGATGGTCGGCCTATTTCTGGCAATGTCCTTGCCGAGACGAAAAGGACTGACAGTTGGTCAGCCAAGCTTCACCTCCACATTCGTTAGCGCGGCAAGTCGCAGCATCAGCTCTTCGCTCACGTCCACAGCGGCCACTTTGGCCAACACATCCACATTGAGGTTCTCCGCTGCGCTGAAGAGGCTAACGGTCACCTTGCACTTGCCGGGGTACTCTTTCAACAGCGCTGAAAGTTCACGGCTCATGTCCTCGCTCACACGTTCGGCCTCCATGCGTAAGCTCAGCTTGGTGAAATACTTTTCACGAACATCGCTGAGCAGGTCCATGTTGGTGATCTTGAATTCCATCTGCCCTTCATCGCGGCCCCAAGTGCGCTCTGCCGCGCGGCCTTTCACATAGAGCAGGGTGCCCTGTTGCAAGTACAGCTTGTACTTCATGTAGTCTTCGCTGAAAAGCATGAAATCATGGGATCCGGCGTGGTCTTCCATGGAGAAGGTGCCGAAAGGCTTGCCACTTTTCGCAATGCGGTGCTCGGCCTTGGTAACGATGCCTGCGAGCGAAACATCCATACCGGAAAGCTGCTTCAGGTCGGTGAGCTGCCCCAGTGTGTTCTTGCAGAGGTGCTTGATCTCCAGCCGGTGATCATCCAACGGATGGCCGCTGAGATAGAAGCCGATCACATCCTTCTCGTAGTGCAACTGCTCAAGAGCGCTCCAGCCTTCAACCACCGGCAAGGTGGGCTCAGGAACGCCCGCGCCTTCTGCACCAGCATCGAACATGTTCACTTGCGAGGAGTCTTCGCCGTCCTGGTGCTGCTGGCCGAATCGCAATAGCGTTTCCAGCCACATCGGTTTGCCTTCGCCTGTGCTGTGGAAGAAGTGCGCGCGTTGCATTTTCAGGGAATCGAAGCCACCGGCATAGGCGAGACTCTCCAACGCTTTCTTGTTCATGGAGCGCAGGTTCACGCGACGCATCACATCGAAGATGGACGTGAACGCACCTCCTTCCTTGCGCGCGGTAACGATCGCGTCCACAGCGCTTTCGCCCACGCCCTTCACCGCACCGAGGCCGAAGCGGATCTGGCCCTGTTTGTTCACCCCGAACTGCAAACCACTTTCATTGATATCCGGCCCCAGCACCTTGATGCCCATGCGCCGACATTCCTCCATGAAGAAGGTGATCTTGTCGATCTGCCCACCGGAATGTGTGAGCACGCTGGCCATGAATTCGCCAGGATAGTTCGCTTTCAGCCACGTGGTCTGGTAGGCGACGAACGCGTAGCATGTGCTGTGTGATTTGTTGAAGGCGTACTGCGCGAAGGCCTCCCAATCGATCCACACTTTGGCGCAGACTTTCGCGTCAAGTCCCTTGGCGGCGGTGCCTTCCAGGAATTTGCCCTTCATCTTGTCCAGCGTGGCGCGGTCCTTCTTGCCCATCGCTTTGCGCAACACGTCCGCATCGCCCTTGCTGAAACCGGCGAGCTTCTGACTAAGCAACATCACCTGCTCCTGGTACACGGTGATGCCGTAGGTCTCCTTCAGCAGATCCTCCATCTCCGGCAGGTCGTAGCTGATCTTCTCCGTACCGTGCTTGCGCTTGATGAAGCTGGGGATGTACTCCAGCGGCCCCGGGCGGTAGAGCGCGTTCATGGCGATCAGGTCGCCGAACTTGTCCGCCTTCAGCTCGCGCAGGTACTTCTGCATGCCCGCGCTTTCGAACTGGAACGTGCCGTTGGTCTCCGCGCGTTGGTAGAGCGCGAACGTTTTCGGATCGTCCAGTGGTATGTTGTCGATGTCGATCTGGATCCCGTGGTTCGCATCGATCATGCGCAATGCATCGCGGATGATGGTGAGCGTTTTCAGCCCCAGGAAGTCCATCTTGATCACACCGGCATCCTCGATCACCTTGCCGTCGTACTGCGTGAGCAGCATGGTGGATTCCTTTGAGATGCACACGGGAATGATCTCCGTGAGATCGCTCGGCGCGATGATGAGGCCGGCAGCGTGTACACCTGTGCCGCGCACCGAGCCTTCCAGTTTTTCCGCCTCACGCAGCACGTCGGCCGTGGGTTCGCCGCTCTCTAGGATCTCGCGCAACTGCTTCACGTTCGCGATCTCGTCGCTATTCAGGTTCTCCTTCTGCTTCAGGCTTCCATCGCCGTCGAATGGCGCACGCAACATGCGACCCAACTCGATGCCTGGACGCTCCGGCACCAGCTTCGCCAACCGATCCGCTTCGCTCAGCGGCAGGTCCATCACGCGCGCCACATCGCGGATGCTGCTCTTCGCCGCCATGCCGCCGTACGTGACGATCTGCGCCACTTGGTTCTGGCCGTACTTCTGAACCACGTAGTCGATCACCTTCTGCCGGCCCTCGTCGTCGAAGTCCGTATCGATATCGGGCATGCTCTTGCGGTCCGGATTGAGGAAGCGCTCGAACAGCAGGTCGTACTTGATCGGATCGATGTTGGTGATCCCGGTGCAATAGGCCACCACGCTGCCCGCTGCGGATCCACGACCGGGGCCGATCAATACACCGATCTCACGGCCCTTGTTGATGAAGTCCTGCGTGATGAGGAAGTAGCCGCTGAAGCCCATCGTGCGGATCGTGAACAACTCGAAGTCGATGCGCTCCTTGATCTTCGGATCGAGGGAATCGATACCGGAAACTCCATCATTGATGTACCGACGGATCGCGCCTTGGTAAGTCAAGTGCTGCAAGTAGGCGTCCTGATCCGCGAAACCCTCCGGTATCGGGAAGTTCGGCAGCAGGATGTCTTTCTTCAGCTTCAGCACATCCACCTTGTCCACGATCAGGTTCGTGTTGTCCAAGGCTTCGGGCAGATCGTGGAAAGTCGCGGCCATTTGGGCCTGCGTCTTGAAGAAGAACTCGTCGTTCGGGAAGCCGAAGCGTTTGCCTTTGCTGCTCACGCTGTCGTCATCGTCCGTGGCTTTCGGGGTGCTCTGCTTCTCGGCAGTGTTGATGCACAGGAGGATGTCGTGCGCATTGTAATCTTCCTGATCAACGTAGTGGCTGTCGTTGCTCGCGATGATCGGCACGTTGTGCTTGCGCGCCCATTGCACCAGCACAGCGTTCACCTTGTCCTGATCGGGAATGCCGTGGCGCTGCAGCTCTACATAGTAGTCATCACCGAACACGCCGAGCCACCACTTGAATTCGTTCTCCGCTTTGTGCAGTTCGTTCTCCCAGCGCATGATCGCCTTGGGCACGCTGGCGCCGAGGCAGCAGGTCGTGGCGATCAACCCTTCGTGGTACTTCAGCACCAACTCCTTGTCGATGCGCGGATACTTGCTGTAAAAACCTTCGGTGTAACCGAGCGAACAGAGCTTGCTCAGGTTCTTGTAGCCCGTGGCGTTCTTCGCCAGTAGCAATTGGTGGAAGCGTTGATCACGGTCTTCC
The DNA here is from genome assembly GCA_031410075.1 of Flavobacteriales bacterium. Classification (GTDB taxonomy): domain Bacteria; phylum Bacteroidota; class Bacteroidia; order Flavobacteriales_F; family PHOS-HE28; genus PHOS-HE28. The sequence continues at coordinate 3,165 of JANNYL010000158.1, read as the reverse complement.
CGCGTGAACACTTTCTTGTGGCGGTCCTCCACTACATAGAACTCGCAGCCCACGATCGGCTTGATGCGCGGCGTACCATCCGCGTTCTTGTGCTTGCCGGCCTCGGCCACGAACTTGAACACGCCGAACATGTTGCCATGGTCGGTGATGGCGATGGCCGGCTGCCCATCGGCGATGGCCTTTTTGTACAGCGCGGGAATACTCGCCGCACCATCGAGCAGCGAGAATTGGGTGTGAACGTGGAGGTGCGAGAACTTCGTCATCTAAGGAGCGCGAAGCTACCTGCGCGAAGGGGAGGGGAGGGGGATCAGTTTTCAACAACAAGTCGTCCCATCACCTGCGCGGTTCTGTCGTTAGCCACGATCTGGTAGACGCCACTGTTCCATTCGTTCGTGTCAAGTACGATTGAACTTGACGCGTGCTGAACTTGATGCACTAAGCGACCCATGCAGTCCGTGATCCTGATCTCCCAAGGGCCATCGCCCAGTGGTAGTTCGATGCTAACAAGGCCTCGTGAGGGCACTGGTGCGATGATCAAATCGGGCATTTCATTGAGTTCCTCCGTGCCGACGAACGAGCACGGCAAGATCCATGGCTCGTCTCCATTGGCTGATGTGCTAGCACTGAAGATGAGCCTCTCACCATCATCAAGGAAGTCGTTGGGATGGGATGTCCCAAGACCAGTGTTTATGTCAGCGGCCATGTACGTTCCATCTGGAGTGCCGTTGCTGTACCACAACTCCCAACCGTTCACGCCATCGGTGGCATCGAAAAAAACTCCCCCGCAAGCCGTCGAGAGACCGCCCATGTTGCTAAGCCCATCAGTCATCAGATAGGTATCTGTGCCATTGGTGATGTACAAGCCGAACGGCGGCATCAGGGTTCCATCGTCACCCACGAAAAAAAGCCAGCCATCCACCACGACCGGATTGTGGAGCCCAATAGTCCCGTCTTCCGGACCTGGGTAAAGGTCTAGGACGAGGTTTGTTCCTTGCTCTGTGCCATCGGATAGCCAGAGCTCGCGTCCTTGTGCATCAGTGAATGCGCTGAAGATGACGCCGTCCCCAAGAACCCGCATTTCCGCTATCCACGAACTTGCGGAGTCCGGGCGGATGTCCTTGACCATCCAAGTGCCTTGCTCTGTGCAATCCGTCCGCCAGAGTTCGCCCCCATGGATAGTATCTGCAGCGAAGAAATACGCAACGCCATTTACCTCGTAGAATGCTCGCAAAGCAGAAGGCACAAAAACTGGGTCGATATTCTTGACCAGCACCGTGCCCGTTTCTGTACCATCGCTTCGCCACAATGTCCAGCCAGTCGTATCGGCCACCGCCCAGAACAGCATCTGGCCGTTCACTACGATCATTTGGCTGATGTCGCTGCTTGCGCTGCCTGGGTTGATGTCCTTGACCATGACGGTACCAGCCTCCGTTCCATCCGTGCGCCAGAGTTCCTGCCCAGTTACCGGTTCATCCGCTCGGAAATACACAAGGCCACCGAGTTCGGTTATGAGGCCTGGATATAGTCCGTTGTTCGGTCCGGGATCGATGTCTTTGATCAAAACAGTTCCAGCCTCGCTGCCATCGCTCTTCCAGAGTTCGTGGCCATGTACGCCATCGTCCGCTGTGAAGAATAATGTTCCGTCGATAGCTGTAAGCCAATTCAAAGAGGATTGAGGCTGACCCGGCCAGATGTCCTTCACTAGATGCGTACCGGTTGGTGTGCCATCAGTGCGCCACAGTTCAGCTCCTGTAGCGGGTGTGCTTGCTATGAAGAGGATGTCGCCGTTCACGTCGACAAAACGCGAGGGCAAGGAGCTTGAGGAACCTGGGTTGATATCGAGGATCATCTCCGGTGCTTGCGCGAAAACCACAGAGGAAGTCAGCCCCAGTAAAAGAAGAAGTAGCGATCTCAATCGGACTAGCACAGTGGTGGGGTGAGGTTGTGGGGGTGAGTCAAGGACATTGTAAATATCGAATGGATAAGGCGTTGATCAATGCGTGGACTTGGTTTTCCAAGATACGGTATGAATCCTTTGAGGGCTGGTAGATAGCGCGGACCGTCTGCCGATGGCGACAAGCGCTCTCACCCCTGCCCCTTGACTCAGCTGGTATTTGGGCCTGGACGCAATGTCCTCATCCTGTTCCAGGTCTTCGCCCGCATTTTGGTCCGCCGGGCACCAGCCCGGCCCGTATACCAGTGTGTAGGCCGGGCTGCCACGGCTTTCGCCGCTCTCCGGCGGACCGGGATCTTGGATACCTTCCGTGCATGTCCAGTGACAAGGATGAGGGCTACGGTACTTTGCGTGGAGGACTCGAAGCAGTCGGCACTTCCGGCGCGCCTTTCTGGTGGGATCGTGGCTATGTGCCGCACGTCGAAAGCCTTTTGCTGAAGCAGCATGTGTGTTTCCGCTTGGCCGACAGCCTACCTGCCCATGTGGTCGAAGAGATGTGGGCGGAGCTTCAAGGGAAACCACCGTCGCTCAAGAACGCGGAGATGGAGCGCCGCGTGATGACATACCTCGATATGGGTCACGGCAGTTGTGAGTTGCGCGAGCCTGAGCTTGCGGAACTGGTGCAGGATTCGTTCATTCGTTTTCATGGTATGCGGTACACGTTGCATGCTTGGTGTGTGATGCCGAACCATGTGCATGTCCTGTTCCAACCTATGGAAGGTTGGTCGATGAGCAAGATCATCGCGACGTGGAAGTCGTACTCGGGGCGGCGGATCAGTGAGTGGAGAAAGCGGGCCGGGCTAGTGCCCGGCGGACCGGGAGTTTGGCAGCGCGAGTACTTCGATCGATACATCCGCGATGCGGGGCACTTCGCGAACACGGTCGAGTACATCCATGAGAATCCAGTGAAGGCTGGTTTGGTGAGGAACGCTGAGGAGTGGCGGTATTCATCGGTTGGTATCACTCCTCGATGGATAGTTGCTGAAGTCGAATGATCCTCGGATTTGGCGCTGACGTGGAGACCCGAGCGTTGAAGCAGGCCGTTCGTCGCAACAAGCATCGCTTTCCGCCGGACTTCATGTTCACGCTGAAGTACGCGGAGATCAAGGAAGCGGTGGCCAACGGGTTCATTCCGTCCATCGCGCACTTGGGTGGTGAGAAGCCGTTCGCGTTCATGCAGGGCGGGGTGGCGATGCTCAGCAGCGTATTGA
>JANNYL010000157.1:0-3123 GCA_031410075.1 Flavobacteriales bacterium | reverse complement strand
TGCTCGGGGCGGCCGTGCTCGCCTTCGAGGAGTTCGGCTATTTGACCGGCGGAGAATTGCATGCGTCAACAGGCCCTGGTTTCGGGGCTGGCGAAGATAGGCGGGCTTCCGTTGGCGCGGTTCGGTGATCCCGGATCGCGTGAGCGGCCTACTGCATCGGTACCACTACCCGTGTGCGGTCCCAAGCCAGCACCAGCGCGGGTGTGGCGGCATCATCCACCGAAATGGTGAACATCTCCAGCTCTTCCGGGAGTATTTCTGGGGCTATCGTCGCCTGCAAAGCATCGAACTCCGGCTTGCGTTGGGCCTTTTGGTCGAAGTCAACGCCCCAGCCGTACATCTCTTTATTGAAGATCACTTTCCACTCGTTCTTTCCAGGGATCGTCCACAACGTGTATTTCCCAGCGGGAAGGTTCTGTCCGCCGATGTTAAGGTCCTTGTTGGTGCTGAAGGTGGTGGCCTCGTTGGCACCGGTTCTCCACACCACATCGTACGGTACCAGACCACCGAAGATCTCCCTTCCTTTTTTCGACGGGCGGTTGTAGAAGATGTCCACTTTCAAGCCGTTCCTCTCGTAGGCTACAGTGCCTTCCGGGCTGGCCTTCTTGGTCTGGCTCTTCATCACTTGGAAACCGATGAAGGCGATGGCGGCCAAGGAGCCGAGGACGATGAGCGCCCATTTGAGGAATTTGTTCATGGTGTAAGGATACGTGCCGGGGGTGCATCAATGATGCACATGCTCTACCGTCTTCTCTTCCACCTTCAGGCTGTCGCTCATCTCCACCTTCACTTCCATTTTATCGGCTGTGCGGCTTACGTGAACAGTACCGCCCTGGATCTTGATCGTGGTATCACCCTGGAAGTTCGAATCCTTCAAACCTTGAATGATGGTTTGCGCTTGTTCATCACCAGCGTGGCTCATATGGTCCCCGTGACCTTCACCGTGACCTTTACCATGGCCCTCGCCTTTGCAGCAGGCTCTCTTACCGTGGTCGCAACCGCCCATCATGGCTGCGTGATCACAGCCCTCCATGGAACACTTGCCGCCTTCTTTGCAGCAATCACCGCCATGCTTGCACATGCCGTCCTTACAGCAGGACATTTCCTTGTTACAGCCGCCCTTATCAGAACATCCGTTCCCGCAACAACGTCCGATCAGAAAGCCGCCGATGCCGAAGAGTAGACCGAATACGAGGATCTTGAGCCAGGGATTGTTCATGGAAAAATCGGGTTTGGACGACAAAGTTACCGGCTTACCGGTACTGGCCCGCACTCACAGATCACGCCTCGCTTTTTCCATCGGCCTGAACTCATCATTCCAGCCCATCTTCAGGTTGATGAGCTTGAAATAGAGCACATCACCGATCACAGCGCGGAGGACCGTTCCAATGGGGTTGTCCTTGCGTTCCGATTTCCAATGGTTGTCGGCATGGTGAACGCTGAAATTCTTGTTGGCCCCGAACGCGGGTACAACGAAGCACTCTTTCGGGAAGATGCGGATATTGCCGCCTACTGTTTGGTCCTGGTTGTTCAACCTGAATTCCGGAAAGTGGTTGATGAAATACTTGGTTACCAATGTGTTGTTCACGATCTCCTTTTCGAGATGGTCGTATTCCTTCATCAGCGCACTGATCACCGGTTGGTTCGGCTCACACCCTATCACGCAAGTGGATAGGAAGTGGTCGAATTCGAACGACCAGAAGCACTGTTCGCTACTGAACGGGTCGAGGCTTTTCTTCAATTCAACATCCGTATCGAGGTAAAGGCCCCCTTCGTCCCGCAATATCATCAAGCGGGCGTAATCACTGGCAAAGGCAAATTTGCCTTCGTTGTACATCCGTTGCATATAGTGATGTGATGTCACATCGATATTGCTTTCGTTCCACTCGATCACCTCATGGTCCGGCATCAAGGATCGCCAGCCCTTGATGAAGGCGATGGTCGCCGCCGGTTTTTCAGCCCCGCCGAACCAGACGTAGTGTATCTTCTTTGGGATCATGGAAGTGCCCGGACGTGCTCAGTAGAACGAGGGAGGTTGGAGTGATGAAGTGCTTTTTGGACTTACAAGAAGCTTAGGTCCATGAACCCGTCTCGTGCGATATCGTCCGAAAATTAGGTGTTAGCGATCACGGGAACCACCCCGCCCCCAACCAACGTGGATAAGCGAGGTAGTATTTCTCGACAGGCCTGCTAAGTGCTTGTATCCCCAAGTTGTCACTGGCTTCAGCGATATCCCGCAAGGTGCCGTCCTTGTAAAGCAGTTCGATGCGGTCCTGAGCCACGTCGTAGGCATTGTTCACGATGCGGTCCGTGATCACGAAACGATCCGCCTCGGCGAGAGGGATCTTCAGGTGGTCAGCCACCGCCTGTTTGATGCGGGCAATGCGATCCGGTTCCCAGGCGCTTTCACGCAAGCGGATACGGAACGTGCGGCGCTCGACGATATCACTGCACAAGGTGGCCAGGGTCTTATCCGTGTGATCCGCCCACACCTTCACCGCTCCCATGATGTCGTGGTCATCGAGCTTGAGAAAATCCCGAAGCACAAGTGGGTCCTTGAAAGAAGCCCTGTCATGCGGGGAGCGGAGGAACCTTTGCAACGCTGGTGAACCGAACACTTCCGTGCCGTTCGATGCCAAGTGCTTTGCCCGGCGAAGCGCTTCTACCAACATGCTTTCGGCCGCCACTACTGTTTTGTGGAGGTAGACCTGCCAGTACATAAGCCTGCGGGCAACGAGGAATTTCTCGATGCTGTAGATCGCTTTCTCTTCCACCACCAACCGATCGTCCACCACCTCCAGCATTTTGATGATGCGGTCGCCGCCGATAACACCTTCGCTGACACCGGTATAAAAACTGTCGCGGTTGAGGTAATCCATGCGGTCCACATCCAACTGGCTGCTCACCAATTGATGCAGTGCGCGCTGCGGATGTTGATCCCTGAAAATACGTATGCCTAACGTGAGCGCCCCATCCAATTGTTCATTCAGGCGGTCCATTACCAATGCGCTCAATTCCTCGTGACCTATGCCGTCGACCAAGCTGTGCTCGAGCGCATGGCTGAACGGACCGTGCCCGACATCGTGCAATAGGATCGCGATGGTTGCACCGAGGGCTTCTTCT
>JANNYL010000156.1:0-3044 GCA_031410075.1 Flavobacteriales bacterium | reverse complement strand
TTTTTCCGCGAACGGGGCACTGATCTGGGGAAAAGGACTCCTGGGATTCGCAGCGCCAACGGAGGTGGAACTGGGTGATGATGGGAGCATATATGTGGCGGGCTCGTCCTACAACACGGATATGGATCCCAGCCCGGCGGTAGCGATGCTCCATGCTCCAGGGTGTTGTGCGTTCGCCGAGTTCTGGGGGAAGTATGATCGGGAAGGCAACTATTGTTGGTCACGAACAATGGGGAATCAGGGCTATGGCGGTAGTACGATCCTTCCGACGTTCGCCGTGCTTGGTGATCGCCAGTACTTCGCAGGTGGCTTCAAACAAACGGCCGACTTCGATCCTGGATCCGACAGCTTGTTGATCACGTCCACCAGCAACGGCACTAACGCGTATTTCGCTCGGTTCGATGGACTTTCTATTGCGTTGGACCTGGGTGATGACCGCACGATCTGTGCAGGCACTTCTTTGATATTGGATCCCGGGGTAGCCAACGTTGACCTGATCTGGCAGGATGGTTCAATAGGCCCGACTTTCTTGGTACAAGACGAAGGTCTCTACATCGTGACAGAAGCAAACAACAATTGCCCCTTAATGGACAGCGTGTACATCGCCGTTGAAGATTGTTCGCTCGAGTTGGAGCTTCCGAACGTCTTCAGCCCGAATGGCGATGGACAGAACGATCGCTTTGTTCCTGTCCGGATGTCAGGGGTTGGCATTGCACGCTTGGAGGTCTACAACCGATGGGGTCAGGTGATCTACACAGGGAATGACCTTGCTCTCGGCTGGAACGGCAAGGTCGACGGCCAGAACGTATCGGAAGGAACCTACATGTGGACAGTCTCATGGACGTACCTGAACGATGAGGAATTGCACAACCAACACGGTCATGTAACGTTGCTGCGATGAAGCAGTGGCTACCACTTCCCCGCGTAATCCAGCGGCACACTCGCATGTGCTTTCACGTATTCGTAGCGCAGGTTGTTGAATTGCCGAATATGGTGCAGGTCGTGCGCCACCCAATTGGTCAACAACAGATCGCAACTCACCGGACCCACTTCTGGATGTAGGTACGCGTTGCTCCACGGTGCATCAGTGAGACCGTGCAACCACTCCACCGACATTCTGCGCTCGTCGAGGAACTTGTGAAGTACCGAGCCGAAGTCCTGCTTCACGTGATTGCGCTCTGTTACCCACGCCTGCGGATCGATCTTGGGCATGGGCTCGTCAGGTGTTTCGAGCACATGCTTCAAACGGGCTTTGAAATCCTCGCGCTCTTCGTCGTGCAAGTGGCAGATGATCTCCAGCGCGCACCACTTATCCGGTGCGGATCTCCAAATGATCTCGTCAGGCGCGAGGCCAGTGAACAATGCTCGGAATACGTTTCCATGGCGAGCGAGCTGGTGGAAAAGATGGGTGCGGTCCATAACCCAAAGATCGCAGAATGGCTGAACGGGAATAAGCGATCGGTTCAAACAATCTTCTTCGGAAGTCGCGTCCAGAACAAGGCTGAGAAAGTGACACCAGCGAAGAACGTGGAAGCGGCCCGCGCCGTATAACCGGTTCGCAAGCTGAGGATCGCTGAAGCCGTGCAACAGCACATGATCACCACGATCAAAACGATGATCACAACGCGAAGGCGGTTCGAGGTGAACATACCGTGAAGGTAGCCCGCGATAGCCGCGACTTTAACACCAATGACCAGATCCGCGGATGACCGAAGACTTCGAACATTCCTAACGGCTCGGGGAACGGATAGCTTCGCGGCCCATTCACTATTTCAATGAGCGATTCACCCCCCTGTCCCACGTGCAAGTCCACCTTCGCCTATCCCACAGGCACTTCGTGGATGTGCCCCGAATGCGGCCACGAGTGGAACCAGGATGAGATCGACGCGGAGAATGCTCCGGCCGTGGTGAAGGATGCTAACGGCACCGTGCTGAAGGATGGCGATGACGTGGTGATGGTGAAGGACCTCGCGGTGAAGGGCGCGATCAAAGCATTGAAGGCCGGAACCAAAGTGCGCAGCATAAAGCTCGTTGAAGGCGATCACAACATCGATTGCCGGATCGAGGGCTTCGGGGCGATGGCGTTGAAGAGCGAGTTCGTGAAGAAGGCCTGATCGACCGACAGGATATATCCGGTCTTCAACCGTTACCGGGTTGTGCTCCATGTATCCAGCACTCCGATCTTCGCGCCATGCAAAAGTTCCTTTTTCTTATCGCATGCCTTGGCTCTTCTGTGGCACCTGCCGGTGCTCAATGGGTTGGCGGCGGACTGTTCTCCTCCACGCTCCACTTCCAAGCTTGTGCGTTCCAAGACCTCAATAATGGGCTCTTCGTTTATGGCGCGAATAACCCTGGCCCGACCTCTCCGGCGACCGAAGGGGGTATCATCCGCACGGATGATGGAGCCAACTCGGGCGGCTACGACATCTGGTATGAGCCAAGCTGCAACATCGAAGACATCGATGTGCAGGTGGTGGATGGCTTCCCGTACTACCTGGCTGCCGGACACCAGCTGTACAGTCAGAGCATTGTCCTGAAGCAGAACCTGATATCGGGTAACATCTACCAGTTCGACAGTGTGCGCACCGGCAGCAACCGCTACTACCGCGCCGTGCGCATGCGCAGCGATCTGGTCGCGTTCACTGGTGGTGCCGACAACCTCGGCAATGGCATCATCGATATCAGCGTTGATACGGGCGCCACCTGGACGAACATCGCCGTGCTGCCCGGACAGCCCGTTTCGCGGCTGCACTTCGTGAACGATCAACTGGGCTTTGCCGCCACCGGTGGTTACAGCCGGTTGAGCAACAACGGTGTTCTGCTGCCCGACAGCGGCGCCATCTATCGCACTATCAACGGAGGACTGGATTGGGAACAGGTGTTCGCTGATACGACCACAGGTTTCTCCGATGTGGAGTTCCTGAACACGAGCATCGGGGTTGCCACACGCAACGACGGAGCGATCATGCGTACCACTAACGGCGGTGATACATGGAGCCCTGCCACCGTGACCTGGCCCGGGCCGTACGTGATGACGAGCGTGG
>JANNYL010000155.1:0-8735 GCA_031410075.1 Flavobacteriales bacterium | reverse complement strand
CAACGAAACATGTGGCACGGCGATCACGATCGCTGTCTCGGATGATTGCACGCAAGGCGGAACCATTGTCGGCAACAACATCAATGCGGTGCAGAACGGAGCGGATCCTTCCTGCTCATCCTCGTCGACCCAAGTGCAGGATGTGTGGTATGCGTTCAACAGTGGCACAAACACCGAAGTTTCGATCTCGTTGGCATCCGGCACTGCCGGCGACCTGGGCTTGGAAGTGTTGGACGCGTGCGGGGGCAATGTGATCCTTTGCGCAACAACCGCGGATGACTATTTGGTTCCTGTGGTGCCGCAGACGGAGTATAAAGTGCGTGTGTTCAGCAACAATGATTTCGGGCTTGGCGGATCGTTCTCCTTATGCGTTGGGTTGCCAGTTGTACCTGTCCCATGCGATGGCGGGCAAGTAGAGTTGCTCGGCGGCGGGGACCAGATCACAGTTTGTGCTCAGCAGAATGAAATGATCCAACTGGCACAAACCACTTCGGGTACGGCGGCGTTGGCATTGGTGCTAACCACGGAGAACGACACGGTGCTTGGTCTGCTTCCCAGTACAACATTGGATACCGACACCTTGCCGCCTGGGACCTACCACGTGTGGAGCCTTAGTTTCGATGGTGCTCTGTTCAACGCTGTTCCCGGGATCCCGATCGATAGTATAATATCAACGGGTATTTGCATTGAACCCAGCGCAGATTTCGTAGAGGTCGTTGTTGAAGTGTGCCAGGGGATCAATGCGACAGAACAGACGGATGCAGCTCTGAGATGGTTGGACACTGGAGCAGGTGCCATATTCATCTGGAATTCACCTCGATCGACGGTATCCATTGACCTTTATGATCCACGCGGCTCGTTGGTCACATCGTATGTCGCGGTCCTTCACCCAGGGGATCGGCATGAAGTGCGACCCGCTTCGTTGTTGCCCGCTGGGTTGTACATCCTTCGCGTTTCCACCCCAGGACAACGCGAAAGCCACCGGTTTATCATTCGTTAGTTCCCTGATCTGTTCCGTTCTCGTTCGGTAGTTCGATCACTTTGTTAGGCAACAATGGTGCGGCTGGTGCAACGGGCGATCTTGTAACGGGGTCCATCTACGCGGCTTCGCCGGTGTACCGGGTGAAGTTCACCAATTGGGCATCGGGCAACCTGTATTCCGGCTCTCCGGTTAACTGGCATCGGTTCACAACGACCGCCTGCACGGATGTGCGTATGGCCTATTGTGGCACTGCACCGGCTTGGGCCAATACGCTTGTTCTTCTTGCGAATTCCTGCCCTGCTGACCAGCTCACGTTCTTCAGCTCTACGAACCAGACCGGTTGCATCGAAGGGAACGCCACTTGGACGTACAACGAGCTGCTAGCAGGAACAAGGTACGTGCCAGTACTCAATGATCCCGGGCAGAATTCATCAGGACACTGTCACAGCCTCGGCCCTCGAGTGCAACATAGGTTTCGATGAGGGAGATATGCTTGACTGGTCTGTGTTCCCAGGTCCTTCAGAAGGCGGCCTCAAGCTGATATACGGCGGCTCAACAGGAAACGCGACGATCGAGATCATCGACCTCACGTGCCGTGTTATGTTCAGCGAACGTACACTCCTCACCGCGGGCGCTCTGCACGTCGTGAACGCAACTTCGACGCTCGCTGCTGGCGGATATGAGTTGCGCCTCGCATTAGCGAACAGCCGCCTGGTGATGGTGCGCTGACAGAGAGTTGACCGATAATTGGTCGATCCGGAACAGGTCGTGCGTTGAACTGCACGAAAAATTCATCTTCTTTGTCCAAACTAAAACCATGAAAGCATTCTCCTCGTTCGTTCTATTGTCGAGTTTGACGATCGCCTCGTTCGGCGATGTCTTGGCGCAAAGTGCATTGCATCCCAATGGACCGTCAAAGGTGCAGGTTGCCCAACACCATCAGGTTGCTGGTGATCCGGCGAGTAAAGCCTACGCACAAGGTCAATCGACCGGCAGGCATACGATCAAACCCCGGTTGACCCCAGGTGTTGGTGGCAAACCCCTGTTCGTTCATCCAGAATACATGGGGCTGCGTGGATCAGCTCCGGTGAATGACAATTGCGCAGGTGCGACATTGCTGACAGTGGGCGCTACATGCTCGCCAACAGCGGGCACCGTGCTTGATGCAACAAACTCGTTGGCGGCGATCGATTGCGCGACTTTTATCGGCGATGCGGATGATGACGTATGGTACCGGTTTGTCGCAACGGCCGCTAACCTTACTATTTTCTTGGATGGCAGCGAAAGCTTCGATGGCGTCATTGATCTGCGTTCGGGCGCGTGCAATGGCACCAATATCGATTGCATGGACAACTTCATTGCCGGTGGTGATGAAACACTGAATGCGACTGGTCTATCTATTGGTACGACTTACCGCTTCCGTGTGTACGATTACGAAACCGGTTTCCCTTTGGACCCAACGTTCTCGGTATGTGTGTATGGCACTCCTGCCCCTCCTGCTAATGACCTATGCGAGGATGCGGTGATCCAAAATCTGTCAGTGGGGTCCTCGGTCACATTCAATGGCAACAACACAGGCGCTACCGATTCGGAAGGGTTGGGTTTTGGTTCTGCATGGGAGGCGTTCACCACCACCACATGCACGAATTTGGAACTTTCGTATTGTGGCACTGAACCGGCTTTCGGGAACGCCTTCTTGGATCTTCAGATCGGGTGCCCGAATACGGGTTCTTTCGCCAACATGAGCTTCGAGCAAACAACCTGTGCGAACGGAAGTGTCACCATTTTCTACGAGAACGTCCCAGCAGGCACGTGGTATTATCCAGTGCTCACGGATGTTGGATCCGAGGGGCCATACTCGATCAGCGTGAGCGCCACCGCTTGCGCCCCACCTGATGTGTATTGCACGGCAGGTGCTGTGAGCGTGGGCTTCGAGAAGATCAGCAACGTCACTGTTGCTGGCATCAATAACACATCCACGGGAACTGCCGGGTACGAGAACTTCACCGCAATAACAGGCAGTGTTGCGCAAGGTCAGTCCTACCCATTGAGCATCACGGTTAGTGGTGGATTCGCCACTGATCAAGGATTGGTATGGATCGACTTCAACCAGAACAATATTTTCGCTGCGAACGAACTGGTGTTCACCTCCACTTTGGGCGTAGGCCCGTTCACAGGAAACGTGGTCATTCCGGTCGGCGCCACGCTTGGCCAAACCAGGATGCGTGTGCGCTTGCATGATACATATGATCTTGGTGTGGACTACCAGAACACGCCGAATGCCACGCCATGCGATACGAGCACGTTCGGGCAGGTGGAGGACTACACGCTGAACATTACGGCCGCTGAGCCTGCACCAGTGAATGATTTGTGCTCCAGCGTAACCGCCACGGCACTTGGTGTTGGTTCCAGTATTACGTTCACCGGCGACAATACGGGCGCCACGTTCACGAACGATTATGCTGTGGGCTCACAGCTCGAAACGCTTGGCTTGGCCAGCGTGTGGCATGCGTTCACCACGACCGAGTGCAGCAACCTGACCTTGAGCTATTGCGGAACGGACCCTGCCTTCCTTGATTTCTGGATCGTACTGGCCACGACTTGTCCGGCCGATGTGGCCGTGTTCAATTCATCCTTCAACACTACGGATTGTGTTGATGGGAATGGCACGATCATTTTCACCGGCCTTCCTGCTGGCACCTATTACCTGCCGGTCATGAACGACCCAGCACTTGCGTCACTCGCTGTTGGGCCCTATACGATCGAGGTAAGTGCCGAGGCTTGTGCTGCACCGCCAGCGAACGACGAGTGTGCTGGCGCGATCGGGTTGGATGTGAATATCACTTGCGAACCCACTACCGGGGATGTATTTGGTGGAACGGAGTCCCTGCCGTCCATTGAGTGTAATGCGTTCACGGGCGACGCGAATGATGATGTTTGGTACTCGTTCGTCGCAACAGGTCCTAACGAAACCATTTCCGTTACAGGAAGTACCACGTTCGACGCAGTGGTCGAATTGTTCGAGGGTTCCTGCGGAAGCCCAGTGAGCATTGCTTGTGCCGATGCAACTGTAGCTGGCGAATTGGAGGAGATCGTAATGGGTAGCTTGGTGGAAGGAACGACTTACTTCGTTCGGGTTTATGATTATTCAGCTGGCTACCCGGCAACCACCACATTCGACATATGCATCACAGGCGATATTGGATCGGGGATCGCAGGAACATCCGCGAGCCAATTCGGCATTCGCCCCAATCCGAGCGAAGGGAATGTGATGATCGATCTCTTCGAAATGCAAGGCAATGTGCTTTTGGAAGTCATGGATGTTGCTGGACGTTTGGTGCATACTGAGCGCATAACGGCAAACGCCGGTGGATCGATCAGCCTTCAGTTGGGTGGTACCGTGAATGCTGGGTTGTATACCGTTCGACTGACCTCGGCCAACGCTCGCGACGAGCAGCGAATGTTGGTACGGTAGAGGTTGATCAACAGCTTCGGAAAGGGGCGTGCCGAAGGGTGCGCCCCTTTCGGTTTCCGAACCTTCTGGTGGTGTCTATGGTACAAGGGCATTCAAATACCCTTTCCATGCGCACGTCGCTCTTCACGCTGCTGCTATCTTCATTGCTTTCTCTGCTGGTTTCCCAAGTTGCGGTCGCGCAGGATTATGCCAAGGCCTTGGGTCTTCTTACGGTTGATGGCCGGATCACTGATGGTGAGAACAAATTGGCGGATGCCGATGCTGTGCTCTTGAAGGATAATGTGCAAGTAGCGCTTGCCACCACAGGTAAAAGCGGTCGATTCACCCTGCAATTGGAGATCAATGCGAACTACGGCATCGAGTTCCGCCATCTTGGTTTTGTGGCCAAGCGCATCGCCATCGACACGCACATTTCCAAGCCCAAGCCCGGCCAGGAATTCGAACTCGTACCCATCGATATGAACATCAGTTTGCTCGACCACGCCCGGTATGATGGTGCGCCTACGGACGATCTCGATTTTCCTTTTGCGCTCATCAAGTTCAACCGGAAGACCATGGCATTCGAACAGGATGCGGAATACACCATGGGTATGCAGCGCACGAACGGAGCGTTGCTCTTGATGGCGGCAAGGGCCGACAAAAAATGATCGCAACGATGCTTCAACCGCTATCTGCGCCACGGATCCCAGCCATCGGAAGGTGGATCACCATATGCTTGTTGACCACGACCGTGGCAAGCATGCTCAGTGCCCAGTCGCAATTGGGCAAATCGCCCTACCTGCTCCACATCAGTGGAAAAGTGGTGGATGTAGAGAACAAATTGTTGGGTGATGCCACCATCGCCATCGATACCAACGGCACTCAGGTGGCGGAGTTCCAAGCGGATGCAAAGGGTCGCTTCGCCTTCGACCTGGACATCGGCGGCTTTTACGGGATCACCGCACATCGGGAAGGGTTCGTGCGCAAGCGTTTCATCGTGGATGCACGCACCGATGAACCGGCCCGGGTGATCACCGGTCCGTTCTCGGCGGAGGTCACCTTGTCATTGGAAGCGGAATTCGCGAACATGGACATCACTGACCTGTACTACCCGTTTGCCCTGGTACTCTATTCGAAGAAGGACAAAGCGTTCATCGCCGATCCGGAGTATATCGCGGAGCGCCAACAGGTGGAGGCCGCGCTGCGGTTGGGCGCGGCCCGGATCCGCAAGCGGCAGAACAAGTAGCGTGGCAAGCGGGCGCGCCGCATCTTACTTTGGCCCTTCCCATTCATGCTACCATGTCCATCAAGCGCCCCTTCAACCTGAAAGGCTGGATCGCCGACCATCGCGATCTGCTGAAGCCACCCGTAGGCAATAAGAATCTTTACGTGGATGCCGGTGACTACATCGTGATGGCCGTGGGTGGTCCGAACGCCCGAAAGGATTACCACTGGAACGAGACCGAAGAACTCTTCTACCAAGTGGAAGGTGACATTGAAGTGGGCATACAGGAAAACGGAAAGGCCGTAACGATCCCGATCAAGGAGGGAGAAATGTTCCTCCTTCCTGCACGCGTTCCGCACCAACCCCGGCGCGGAGCCGGTACGGTCGGTCTGGTGATCGAGTGCAAGCGCGAAGACCGCGAAGTGGAGGATGGATTGCAGTGGTATTGCGAGAAGTGCAATCACAAATTGCACGAGTACCGCTTCGTATTGCGCAATATCGAGACCGACTTCCTGCCGCGCTTCAAAGCCTTTTACGGCGATGTGAAATTGCGCACATGTTCGGAATGCGGCCATGTGATGGAAGCTGACAAGCGCTTCATCTGATCGATCCGGTGGAGCTGTTCTCGATCGATATACACACGCACATCCTGCCTGCGGATATCCCGGATTTCGGGCGGCGGTTCGGTTACCGTGGCTTCATTCATCTGGACCATCACAAGCCGGGCTGCGCGCGGATGATGATGGACGACAAGTTCTTCCGCGAAGTGCAGGCCAACTGCTGGGACCCTGTTGTGCGTATGGGAGAAAGTGACACGCACAGGGTGCAAGTGCAAGTGCTCAGTACAGTGCCCGTGATGTTCAGTTACTGGGCCAAAGCCCAGGACACGTTGGATCTTTCCAAATTCCTGAACGACCATATCGCGGGCATCGTTCAGGCCTACCCGAAACGCTTCATCGGACTTGGCACGTTGCCCATGCAGGATGTCGAACTCGCGATCCAGGAACTGGAGAGGTGCAAGCGCATCGGCCTTGTTGGCATTCAGATCGGCACGCATGTGGAAGGCATTAATCTTGGCGAACCCAGGCTCCTCCCGATCTTCCAAGCATGTGAAGAGCTGGGAATGTCAGTGTTCGTTCATCCATGGGACATGGTGGGCAAGGAGCGCATGGACAAGTATTGGCTGCCATGGCTCGTTGGCATGCCGGTGGAGACAACGCTCGCGATCACGAGTATGATCTTCAGTGGCTTGTTCGAGAAATTGCCGAAACTTCGCGTGGCCTTCGCGCATGGTGGTGGATCGTTCCCCTCAACCATTTCACGCATACAGCACGGGTTCGAAGTACGCCCCGATCTATGCGCAGTGGACAACAATGTTGCACCACGCGATTACCTCGGCAAATTCTGGCTCGATTCATTGGTGCATGATCCGGTGATGCTCCAGTATATCGTGGACCTCTGCGGTGCGGAGAAAGTCGCGCTGGGAAGTGACTATCCGTTCCCCCTTGGCGAATTGGAGCCTGGCCAACTCATTCGGAGCATGCCGTGGGAAGATGACAAGAAGGAAATGCTGCTGAGCGGTTCCGCACTGCAATGGCTCGGACTGGAGCGGGGTCGGTTCATCGGGTGATCCTCATTGGCCCCGAGCCATTGGTCATGCGCCAGGGGGCGACCCCCACTTCACGATCAACGAACCAGATTCACATGCCCGAAGACGGTGCGCTTCTTCCCATTGAGTTCTTTTAGGTCGATCCGCCAGACGTAAGTATCGATCGGGGACTCGGTGCCATTGTATGTGCCATCCCAACTCAACCTCAGATCAGTTGAGGCATAGATCTCTTCGCCCCAGCGATTGAAGACGAACAGCTTGAATTCATCGATCTCCGTGGCCAGGGCGGTAAAACTGTCGTTGATGCCATCGCCGTCGGGTGTGAACGTGTTCGGCACGAATAGCGATCCGTTCACGAATACGATCACATCGGCGGTCGCTTTACATCCGTTCGCATCCGTGAGCTCCACCGTGTAGGTGGTGCTTTGTTCTGGCGACGCGACCGGAAAGGAGCATGAGTCGCAAGAGAGTGATACGCTGGGCGACCAAACCATGGTTCCATTGCCATAACCCGCGAGCTGTGTGCTCCTTCCATAGTCGATGCCGGTGTTCTGGCTGGTGCTCACAACAGGTAGAGGGAACAGGTTGATCGCGAGTGATGCGACATCCGTACAACCGAGAAGGTTGGCCACGGTTACGGTGTAGGTGGTATTTCCGGGAGGAGTTGCATCCGTGACAGCGGAGTCCGGATCACTCAATGATGAAGGGGAAGACCACGAATAGACATCACCACCAGCGGCGAAGAGGGTAACGGTATCACCCGGACAAATGATGGTATCGGGCCATGCGGTGGCGAACACTTGTTGTACATCGACAAAGACACTGTCTTTCACATCACCGCATGTGTTGCTCGCTGTTACCACGAACCAACTATCCACGGTAGGAGCAACGCTTGGGTCAGCCGAGGTGATCGCACTGAGCCCTTCTCCTTCCTCCCAGAGATAACTGTCGCCACCTTCCACATGCAGTGTTACGGTGTTTCCAAGGCACATGGCAGTATCCTCGGTTTGCGGATCGGGCAGACCGAACTGTACGAATACGGTAAGCGAGTCTTGTGCAATGCACCCTTCAGGTGAGGTGATCGTTACGCTATATATCGTAGTGTCCGCAGGTGAGGCTTGCGGGGATTGAGCACTCACATTATCCAGTGAGCCAATTGGCAGCCAGGAATAGGTGCCGCCGCCGCTGGCCGTTATCTGCGTACTGCTTCCTGCACATATTGTGACATCGGGGCCTGCTTCACCTTCACCCTCCGCGACGGTTATGGTGATCGAGGCCGTATCGGTCCCGCAACTATCCGTGACCACAACGGAATAGGTGATGGTGCTATCCGGCGAAGCGATCGGGTCGGCGATCGTGGTGTTGCTCAATCCAGCGGCAGGGAACCACGAGAACTGATATCCGCCGTGCGCATTCAATTGCGTTTGCCCTCCATCGCAAATCGGATCCACCGGGTCAATGGTCG
>JANNYL010000154.1:0-3822 GCA_031410075.1 Flavobacteriales bacterium | reverse complement strand
AGGAAGCATGTGAACGACCGTGATGCTCAACAGGAAAGCCCCGCTGAACGCCAGAAGCAATTTCACCAACCCAGCGTTCGCCTCTGTACGACGCACCCATGCACCGGCCGCTAACGGCAATGCTGCGAAGAGCGATGAAAGAAGCAGAAGGTTCATGCGGGTTTATGGGCCCAAGCCACAATTCGTTCTGCGGTCAACGGATCGAACGTGGTTGGTTCAGGGCCATTCGTTAATGCATCCAATTGCAAGCCAGCCCTTTCGATCAGGGCACATACTTCCTCTGCCGTCCATGCATGTACGCGCTCGGTAAAACGGTGTGATGCCCCCTTGTCGTCCACATGGATGTCCTTCACGATCGTATCGCCTTCCACTCGTCGCTGCATCGTGAATCGCACACCTCCCTCCATCTGGCAATCTTCCTGTATCAGGTCCTTGCGCACGATAGCGCCGTTCAATAGATCCAGAACGAATCGACCACCTGGTTTCAACGACATTGCCGCAGCATTGACGGCACGCTGGTCGTCATTTCGGTCATTCGAATAACCGAGGCTCGTAAAGAGACACACCACAGCATCGAATCGTTCCTTGGCGAATACCTCACGCATATCATGCACATGGAAACTCACTTCAGGAACCTCCACACGCGCATCGGCAACGCTACCCTCCGAGATATCGATGCCCGTGACCCGCAAGCCATGTTCCGCGAACCGCAAGGCATGCCTTCCTCGTCCACAACCCATATCCAGCATCTCATCGCCTTTCTTGAGCCCGGCCTTTTGTACGATCGTGTTCACCCAAGCGCGCGCGTCGTCTTCATCACGATGCCCATAGAGCAGCTTGTAGTAGCGAGTGCCGAACCAATCCGTGTACCAGGCCATTTTTCGAATAAGCCGTCGAAAGTAGTGGTGCTTGGGGCCAGACCATACGTTCACAACACCGTGGAAAACTCCAACGTCACCAATAGCCCGTGCCAACCGAAGCCGGGTTCCTTTGCCTCATAGCTGGATCAACAGCTAGGTAGCCACACGATGTTGGATCGCGTTTTTGACCTGTACGATACCTTGGAGAAGCAGCGGATCATGCTGTCTTTCAAAGGCATCCTTTCGCCCGAATTGGTAACGGCCCTGCTGGGTCTGGTCGAGCGCAAGATGGAAGCGATCGAAGCCGACCCAAGGATGCGAAAACGGGTCTTCAACGTGGTGATGGAATGCCTGCAGAATCTCTACCATCACAATGCCCGCATCGGCTTGAACGAGAACGGCGAGGTAAAAAACGATGAGCCTCAAGGGGTGGTGATGATCGCGCACGGTGAGCGGGGCTATTCAGTTCTTACCGGCAACTTCATGGCCAGCGGGGAAGTGGAAGGCTTGAAATCGCAATTGGACCGTGTGAACGGTTGTGAACCCGAGCAATTACGTGACCTTTACAAAGAGACCTTGAACGATGGCCGCTATGGTAAAGCTGGCGGCGGAGGCCTTGGGCTTATCGATATCGCTCGCAAGAGCGGGCATAAATTGGAATATGGATTTGTACCGCTGGATGAGGACAATGCCTTCTTCAGCTTGAATGTGAACGTGAACGCTTGATCTGAAAACCATGGCAGCCATTCTCCTTGAAGGGACCCCGAAAACGCCGACCGTCTCGTTCGATGATAACTCCGGATTACTGGAGCTGAAAGGCCGGAGTATTCCGGAGAACAGCATCGAATTCTACAAACCGTTGATCGATTGGATCGATCGTTACGCCCGCGACCCCAAGCCAAAGACAACCTTGCATATGCAGTTGGAATATTTCAACACCAGCAGCAGCAAGTGCATTCTGGACGTGTTCAAGAAACTGGAACTCGTGCGCACCACCGGTAACGAGGTGACCGTGCTGTGGCATTACGAGGCGGATGATGAGGACATGCTCGAAGCAGGTGAGGACTACCAAGCGATCATCAACCTTCCGTTCAAGATGATCCAGATCGAGGAGGTTGACAACACGGGTGCATGACCACTTGAATAGCGCTGAACAAAAAGAAAGAACCCCGGCTGATCACCGGGGTTCTTCAGTAAAAAGGTTGTTCCTCAATCCTTCGATCCCTGCCAAGGCTTCGTACTCAAACGCTCCATGATCTTGGGGAAGATGTTGAATTTGAGCGCTAGAGAGAGCAACAAGGTCATCAACCAGATGAAAGCGATGTTGGCCCAGAGCGTTTGAACGCGAGACCCGAAGATGCGCTTCACGGGCGCGTAGAAATGCGCTGCGAAAAAGCCTCCGCTCATCGGTTCCACATAGATGGGATCGCTCTTCTGCACCAATTCACCACGGGTTTCCACGATCACGTTCACGTCGTTCTTGTTGGTCACGAAATCCGCCAGGCTCTCGTTGCGCTGCTGATCAAGCAATGCGAAGTATGATGTGCGCAGTTCCTGTGTTGCGGTCATGCGCGCAATGATGGCTTCCTTGTCGCGTTCAGCTTCGCGATAGACACTGCGGTAGTGATTGGTCAGTGTGATCAGTGAGGCATCCAGGGCATCCAGTGTGGCAAGGTCCAACCCGGCAGGGGTCAACTTGTCCATGCCAGCGAACGTGAATCCGTTCAACACGTTCATTTCCTTGCTCAATTCCGTACTGATCAACCCAAGGTCATATGTCATTCCATTGAGCGAGGCCTTGCTGTTCAATGCCCTGCGCAATTGGGCGCTACGGTCCTGGAGATCACGGACCCAGAGGTCCTTCTTCCAATTGGCGATCTTCATTCGTTGGTCGGTACCGTAGAAGATACGCTCATACTCGTTGTCCTTGTATTGCGCTACAGCCAAGCCCTCGTATGCCCAGCGGCTGGCCATGATATTACCGATCCAAGGCACGCTCTTCTCATTGGCGAACCACGGGTGCAATTTGTCGAAGCGAACGATGATGCCGCTGAAAAGCAACTGCGGAATGATCAGCACCGGGATCACGATGTAAATAACCTTGGCACTATTGAAACTAGCGCTCACATTAAGGCCGAGGACGTTGGCGAAGCAGGCAGTGCTGAAGAACACAGCCCAATGGGCGAATGTCATCCCGTGTATGTCCAATACCAGATCACCGACCAACGTGAAGAGAAGGGTCTGGATGGCACTGATGATGAAGAGCAGACCGATCTTGCTGAGCAGGTAACTACTTCGACTGAGCGAGAGGAATTTCTCGCGCTGAATGATCTTCTTGTCCCGAATGATCTCTTCGGCAGCAACAGTAAGGCCTATGAACAGCGCTACGATAACCGAAATGAACAGGAACTGGGGGATGTTGTCGTTCCGGCGGAACACATACTCACCAGCCGTGGTTGTGCCCTCTCGGAAATAGCGGAGAAAGAAGGCCATTACAAATGCGAGCGCTGGTGCTTCCAGCAAGTTGATCAGCACATATTGGCGATTGGCCAATTTGCTCAACAGATCACGCTTGAAGTAAACAAGCATCTGCTTCAACTTGTCCGGCGCTTTGAAGGTGCTCTTGGGTACGGTCGTACCATCGGGCACCTTGCCTACACGGACTTCCATCTGCGCACGGAACACTTCGTTCCACGCTTCAGGGCTTATGCGCCGTTGATCGGTTTCAACCCCATACTCATCCACGATACGGGCTTCGAGAATATCGAAGATCTGTTCCGGGTTCACATTTCCGCAAGCACCACATTGGCCCACATCGCTGTTCACCTGGCCGGTGACTTTCTTGAAGTAGACCACGGCGTCCACAGGATCACCATAGTACACCGGATGCCCTTCCTGGTCCATCAGGAGCAAGCGATCGAACAACTTGAATATTTCCGAGCTGGGTTGGTGGATCACAACG
>JANNYL010000153.1:0-1330 GCA_031410075.1 Flavobacteriales bacterium | reverse complement strand
GTTCACGCGCATGGATCAGTTCCCGTTGAACTCGGTTCAACACATCATCAGTGATCTTTTGCACGAACAGAACGGCTCTTCATTGCCATTGCTGTCACAGGTTTCCGTTTCTGAGCTGAGCACGTATTTGCAGAATGTGTTGCTTCGCGATACCGACCAGATGAGCATGGCGCATGCGCTGGAGGTGCGTGTACCGTTTCTTGACCACGAATTGGTGGAGTTCGTTCTTGGCGTACATGACCAGCATAAGTTTCCGCACACACCCAAGCAATTGCTGGTGGAAAGTCTCGGTGACCTGTTGCCGCGCGAGATCGTTGATCGCCCGAAAATGGGCTTCACCTTGCCGTGGGAGCATTGGATGAAAACCGCGCTAAAGAGTTTCTGCGAAGCGCGATTGTCCACTCTTAGCAAGCGTCCCGAATTCAACGAGCAAGGCCTTCAAGCCCTGTGGCAGCGATTCCTCGGGGGAGACAAGCGCATTACCTGGAGCCGCGTTTGGTATTTGGTCGTGTTGGCGGATTGGATCGAGCGGAACGGGATCGAGGGGTGAATTCCCGGATCACAACGCGCAATCGTAATCGTACCCGCGTTCGTGCCAATAGTCCTTGGGTCGTTCGTCACTGAACATCATGATCCCGATCCGCTTCAAATTCTTCACGCCGTACTTGGTGGGTATGATCAGCCGCAACGGCGCGCCTTGGTTCATCGGTAAGGGGCCCCCGTTCATTTCGTAAGCCAGGATCGTCTGTGGGTGCAGTGCGCTCTTCATATCGATGCCCACGTAGTATTCGCCATCGGGAGTGCGTAGGCCCATGTACTTGAAGAGATCTTCAGGTTTTTCGTTCGTTGGTGTTGCACCGCTCTTGCTTCCAACCAAAAAGTGTTCAGCGAAATCCTTGAAGCGCACCCCGCCCCAATGCGTGATCTGGCTCCAGCCCTCGATGCACTTGAAGTCATACACGATCTCCGTTTTCGGCAGTGCCCGTAGCTGATCCATGGTGATGCTTAGCTGCCCGTCGTTCCCTGGTCTGCCTGTGAAAACGGCCAATTTCCATGCGGCGATATCAGCTGGAGAGTCTACACCATAGTGCCCGTTCACGCGCACCTTCTTCGCCGCCATTTCCTTAGGGAACTCCTTCACGGAATGGTTGTCACTCTTGATCGTGCCGTTCACCCGTTCGTTGAATTCCAGCGCAGAGCGCAACGGGGCAAAAGCCCCGTCCACTTTTGGAGAGTCAACGATCCACTGCCGCACGCCCCAGACAGCAGCGCCGAACAAGCCAAGTACACCGAAGGCCATAAACTTCCGACGGTTCCAATCAGCGGGTGA
>JANNYL010000152.1:0-2580 GCA_031410075.1 Flavobacteriales bacterium | reverse complement strand
CACCGAGTATGGTTTTGGGTTGTATTTCAACCAGCTTTTTTTCAAGCGATCCGCGATAACTCCCGTACAGCCCATTTTTCACCGCAAGTACGACCAGATGGCCGCCGATCCGGACGTATTGGTGCGTGACGTTCGTGGCATGAGTTCAGAGAAGATCGCGCAAGACTTCAGAATTGTGCTCAATGCCGCCTGGGTGGATCATGAGAATTTCAAACCGATGACCGAAGAAACTGCGCTGAAGGCGATCAAGGCCATGAAGCCAGTGATGGATCCGCGCATCATCGTATTCGTCTACCATAAGCAGGAACCGATCGCCTTCTTCGTGAACCTGCCTGAGTTGAACGAGATCTTCAAATACGTGGACGGCGACCTGAATTGGTTGGGGAAATTGAAATTCCTCTATCACAAGTGGCGAGGCACGGCCACTACGATGACCGGCATCGTCTTCGGCGTAGTGAAGGAGTGGCAGGGCAAGGGCATCGAGGGGGTCATGATCGTGCACACCAGTCGCTGGCTGATGAAAACAGGCAGGTACAAGGACACTGTTCTCACCTGGATCGGCGACTTCAACCCGCGTATGCTCAAAGTGTGCGAGAACTTGGGTGCCGCGAATTATAGGACCTTGGCCACCTTCCGCTATTTGTTCGATCGAACCAAGATCTTCGAACGATTACCGATCATCGACAATAAAAATTGAACACAGAACTCGGGCGATCGTCTTTGGCAAGTTCTGGCTCCCACATTGGCTTGCATGATCATCCAGTTGCACTAACAGGACCTCGATCAAAGGATCAAGAAAGACTTCGTGTACAACTTCAGTTGGAGGGGATCGAAGCGTTTCTACTTTTGCGCCCTCATTTTACGGAACGGAACTCCGGAACGTAAGCGAGGATCCTGTAGCTCAGCTGGTAGAGCACGACACTTTTAATGTCGGGGTCCTGGGTTCGAGCCCCAGCGGGATCACTGAAAAGCCTTGGCGAAAGCTGAGGCTTTTTTGCGTTGTGGATCAGGACGAAGACCGAAACCAGACGATAGGAACGACGAGCTATGAACGCTAACCGCACAGGGGGCTCACCTTTAATGGGGGCTATTCTTTGAATGTCACCGCACACCAACGAGACCAACGCGGTAGATCACCGTACTGCGCATCGGGATCTTACTCTTGTCGCCTAGAAGCCCATACGCTCTATGACTTGGAAGAACGATAACGGCGCTATCCCCGACACTCATCCACTGAATGGCTTCGTGCAGCCCGCTTTCCACATTATCTTCTTCTATCTTGAATTCTTCCGTCTCGCCAGGGGAACTTGCGTAGCACTGTCGTCCACTAATTAGCGAGACGGAAAATCGAATTCGGGCCAGCTGCCCTGGTTTGGCAGACACACCAACGCTGTCTCGGATCAATTTCATTCGAACACCGGTACCCGTGCGCTCCAAGACCAGATCTTGGCGCTTCTCCCATCCATCAATATCAAGTTCTTCACGAAGTGCGATCCGTTTGTTCTCCTCAACCATAGGGTCCGTTTGCCGGTCGTGTTCCGTTGACCCCACTTTCGCAGCAGGCGTGCCTCCCCCGCTACCGCACGCAACAAGCATCGAGAGGGCGAACAGGCTAACCTGTTTCATCCGGGGTATTTCGCTAAAAAGGCGGGCAGTTCTTGCTTGAACTTCTCCACTACTCGAGCAAGAGGCCATTGTGCATGTCCGCCAGCGGCATTGGCGTGGCCACCACCTGTAAAATGTGCAGCAAGAAATTCGTTGACGGGTAGGTTGCCTTTGGAGCGCAGGCTCAACTTCACCACATCGGGTCGTTCTACAATGAATGCAGCCAGCCGGTTCCCCCTGATGCTCAGTCCGTAATTCACCAACCCTTCCGTATCGCCAGGCTGAAAATTGAAACGGCCAAGATCCTCTTTGGTCAGTACAATAAGGGCCGTACGCTTATCTGGCATCACCTCCATTCGTTCTTGAAGCGCGTAACCGAGAAGTCGCAAACGATCCTCGGTGTTGTTGTCCATAATGGCTTCGTAGATGCGCTCAGGCATCGCACCGCGGGCCATCAATTCGGCGGCCACATGCAGAGTATGCGGTGTTGTGCTGGGAAAGCGGAATGATCCACTGTCCGTCATCAGGCCCGTGTAAAGACAGGTTGCGGCATTCTTGTCGATCAGATCCATGTGGCCTAACGCTCCCAGGACATCGAATACCATTTGTGCGGTTGCGCAGGCGGTGATATCACTGAAGGCCACTTGGGCGAAGTTGTCCGGATCACGGTGATGATCGACCAGTACTTTGGTTTTGGCAGTTCGAACGGCAGACTCCAAACCACTGGCACGATCAGGCTTGTTGAAATCAAGACAGAACAAGATCTCGCTTTCACATACGATACGCTCACTTTCCGAGCGCGCGGTGTCCCATGCCATCGCCTCCGAATATCCAGGCATCCAATGAAGGTCCAGCGGCGGGGTGTTGGGCAGCACGACATGAGCCTTGTGTCCGAGCTTCTTCAAAACGTGCCAAAGGCCTAGGCTACTACCGAGCGCATCGCCATCCGGATTGAAATGGGTAACGATAGCGACG
>JANNYL010000151.1:0-6283 GCA_031410075.1 Flavobacteriales bacterium | reverse complement strand
TTCTTACCGTTCCACTCAGCGAACGGAGCGAGCAATTGCAACCTGGAGCTCGCGGGGTCCACCACAACATTGACGGAACTTCCGTCGGCAGCAGGTGCTTTGTAGCCAGCATCGCCCACATCGAATCCACGCGGCGGCAGTTCAATGCCTTTAGGCTCATCGAGACGCACTTTCACTCCGGCCTCGTTCACGAGCTCGTCTGTGAGCGGGTTGAAAGTGAGGTCACCAGCGATGGCGAGGGCCGTCACGATCTCCGGACTGGCCACGAATGCATGTGTATTCGCATTGCCGTCGTTTCGTTTCGCGAAATTGCGGTTGAACGAAGTGATGATCGAATTCTTCCGGTTCGGGTCGTCGGTATGCCGCGCCCATTGGCCGATGCACGGGCCGCAGGCGTTGGCAAGCACGACCCCGCCCATGGCGTCGAAGGTCTTCAAAAGGCCGTCCCGCTCAGCGGTAAAGCGGACAACCTCGCTGCCAGGAGTAATGGTGAATTCGCTCTTTGCTTTCAGGTTCTTGTCGATAGCCTGTTGCGCCAGTGAAGCACTGCGGGTCAGATCCTCATAGCTGCTATTCGTGCAAGAACCGATCAACCCGACTTCCAATTTCGCGGGCCAGCCATTCTCCTTCACGGCAGCAGCGAACTTACTGATGGGCCAAGCAAGATCCGGAGTGAATGGACCATTCACATGCGGCTCCAATGTATTCAGGTCGATCTCGATCACCTGGTCGAAGTACTTCTCCGGAGAAGCATACACTTCGGGATCTCCTTGCAGATGTTCCTTGATCGCGTCGGCCAAGGCAGCCACATCGGTACGACCGGTACCCTTCAAATAGCGGCTCATCGAGTCGTCATAACTGAAGGTACTGGTTGTCGCACCGATCTCGGCGCCCATGTTGGCGATAGTGCCTTTTCCCGTGCAGCTCATACTCTCGGCACCAGGGCCGAAATATTCCACAATGGCACCGGTTCCACCCTTCACTGTGAGGATCCCTGCGACTTTCAGGATCACGTCCTTGGGACTGGCCCAACCGCTCAATTTTCCGGTGAGCTTCACGCCGATCAACTTGGGCCATTTCAGTTCCCAGGCCAATCCGCTCATTACATCGCAAGCATCGGCACCACCCACACCGATCGCGATCATGCCCAAGCCGCCGGCATTTACCGTATGGCTATCCGTTCCGATCATCATTCCACCCGGGAAAGCGTACTGCTCCAGAACAACCTGGTGAATGATCCCAGCGCCGGGTTTCCAGAAACCGATGCCGTATTTGTTGGAAATACTTTCCAAGAAGTTGAAAACCTCATTGCTCTTGAGGAGAGCGTCCTGCAGATCCTGCTTCGCCCCCACCCGGGCTTGGATCAGGTGATCACAGTGAACAGTACTAGGCACCGCCACGGTTTTGCGGCCGGTGGTACTGAACTGCAACAGAGCCATCTGCGCAGTGGCATCTTGCATGGCAACACGATCCGGGGCGAAATCGACATAATCCTTACCGCGCCCGAAAGGCTGCTTGGCATCGCCCTCCCAAAGGTGGGCGTACAAGATCTTTTCAGTAAGCGTAAGCGCTTTGCCCACGGTTTTGCGGGCTGCATTAACGCGAGAAGGATAGCGGCTGTATACCGCTTTGATCATATCGAGGTCGAAGATCTGTGACATCGTGAGCTTGGTAGTTGTGTATTGGTTCCGCAATTATCCCGATCCTTCTTTGGCGGACATGGCGCGAAGGTACTTTCAGCCGTCCGCACCGAAAGCAAAGCCGATCATACGTCGATCAACATGGTTTCGTCGATAGGATGTACAACCGATCGGTACGGCGAATACATTCGTTGCCCCACCATGCCGCTTTTCTCTATAGATACCCCGTTCGCACGCAAGCCATTATTGGTGACTGCTGTGTTTATCGCGGCGATTCTTGTGGCATGGAGACTCGGCATAACGGTACCTCAATTTGCGCAGGTCAGTGCGTTGCGGTCTGCGGTTCTGATAGACTTGCTGGTGATCGTTCCGGCCATGCTGGTCTTGGCGCACAGGGCATGGCGCAATGCCAACGAACTCGACCCGAGCCAGGATTGAGACGGAGGCGTTGAGGTGATCGTCTTCTTTTTATTGGTGAATAACGTGTGTCGGTTTTAATAGCCATTCAGCAAGAACGCTTGCGCCAAGTCCGATCGCCTTTGGAAGCTGTATTTCGCCGCATGGGCCATAGGTGATACCGCCCTGCACAGGATCCGCAGAAAACATCATCGGGGTATCCATATCGCAGAAGCGTACCGCTTTGCTCGTAGAAGCCAAATGCGCCGAGGCAGTGAATGCCAATCGAGATTCCAGGAAGCCCCCGATCTGCACCTCCATTCCCGCTCGTTCAGCAAGTGCCAAGATCTTCCTCGCCTTGAACAGCCCACCGCTCTTGCCCAACTTAATATTGAAACGCTGACAGGCTCCAAGGGCAATGAGCCGTTCCGCATCACGATGATCGGAACAACTTTCATCAGCCATGATCGGTATCGGTGAAGCCTCTTTCACACGCCTCATCTCCATGAACTGCCAGCGTGGGATAGGCTCTTCGCAATGCTGGATATTATCGTTCGCCAAGGTGTTCAAGACGCGGATCGCGGTGTCCGGATCCCAGCCTTGGTTGGCATCGATGCGTAAAGGGATAGCCAACCCGATCGCCTTACGGATGGCTTGAATGCGCTTGATATCATCGTTGCCAGTCCCGCCGAGTTTCACCTTGATCACTTGGAATCCTCTTCGAACTATATCGATCGCATCCATGGCCATTGCCTCAGCATCGCCAATGCTGACCGTGTAGTCCGTGACGAGGTCGGTATTGCGAACACCACCGAGAAGATCGGATAAGGAAATGCCGGCAGCTTGTGCCGAGATGTCGTGCAAGGCGATATCGAACGCACTATTGATACTGTTGTTCCCGTAGATCAGGCGATCCATACGCTCGTGAGCACCTTCGATATCCGTGGCATTCGAACCGAGCAAGGCACCGGCCAAGTGCTTTCCCACGGCCAAACAGGTCTCGGCTGTTTCGCCGTTGATCGTCCAGTACGGGCTGCACTCGCCTTGACCGACAAGCCCGTCTTTCGTTCGGACCACCACCACCACGTTGTCCGCCTCCAGGTTCGGGCCTAGCGAAGTGACGAAGGGCTTCTTCAGCGGGATGCGAAGGCGGTGGAGTTCGATATGTTTGATCTGTGGCATGGCGCTACCGGTGCTCAAATAGAAGCGATAGGTGGGCAACTTGGGCACTTACTTTCACCACAACAAATTAGCACCCATGCGCAAACCTGTTTTCATGGCTTCGATCCTGATCGCATCAACGAACTTCGGACAGCCGGGATCATTGGATCCGACGTACGGGGAACAGGGCATTGAACTGCTCGCCTCCGGGTTCGGGTTCCATCGGGCTCAGGATGTTATGGCACTGGCTGATAATACTTCGTTGGTTTGCGGGGTAGCCACCAATGGAGGTCAGCAAAGCGCAGTAGTCATACATCTGCTGAACGACGGCACGTTGGACACGGCCTTCGGCGAAAGCGGCTACGCATGGGTGATGGAAGGGCTAGGATCTTGGGCGAACGGAATAGCGCTGCTGGATGGCGGCTCGATCCTGGTGGGCGGCTGGATCCATGTTGAGGACTTCAACACGGCATCGGCCTACGTTGCGAAATTCCATCCGAACGGATTACTGGATACGGCATTCGGGGAAGGTGGACTATCGATCTTCCTCATTAACGGTGCACCCGCATTCCTGTACGACTTGGTTGTGGATGCTACCAGCCGCATCGTTGGCTGTGGTGCCGCCCGTGATGCCAATGGGTCGAACAACGGATTGTTGGTCAGGTTGAACGCTGACGGAACATTGGATACGACATTCAGTGGTGATGGGACCCTTGTGAATACCGCCTTTCCGGCAGGCACCCAGGATGATGTCCTGGAGGATGTGACCATGCTGCCGGATGGGAGCATCTTGGCGGCAGGCGGTGGTTTGACAGGCGATGGGAACTTATGGAGCATCCTATTCAAGACGGGCACTGATGGCACACCTGACGTGGCATTCGGCGACAACGGCGTAGTTGTCCCTGCGCTGGGTTCCATGAACGACTATGCGTACGGGCTTATCGCGAACGCAGACGGGATCCTGATCTGTGGCTATCTGGAGAACGAGCCCTCTGCACATGATGCCATGGTAGCGAAGTTGCACGGCGACGGATCATTGGACACTTTGTTCGGTATAGCAGGGGTGGCCGTGGTGAACGACAGCGCTTGGAATGAAGGCGCGATGGACATGGCACTGCAAGCAGACGGGAAGCTGGTGGTAACGGGTTTTTCGGGCGAATACGGTGATTTCGGCTACGGCGATGCGGTGGTATGGCGGTTGAACGCGGATGGTACGTTCGACACCGGTTTCGGGGAAGCAGGGATCGTGCATACCGATGTGCAACCGTCGTTTGATGGGGGCTTGGCGTTAGCGCTGCAACCGGATGGGCGGATCCTGGTGGCTGGGCGATCGGCGACCTTCGACAATGTGAACCGGATGTTCGTGGCCCGATACCTGTCCAATAGCTGCGCGGTATTCCCTTCGGTTTCGCCTGAAAGCTTGATCCTTTGCCCCAACGGTATTACCGAACTGACAACCGGCACCTTCGACACGTACCAGTGGTACAAGAACGGAACGCTCATCCCAGGTGCGAATTCGCAAACTCTTCCCGTAACCACAACGGACGCTGGTTCTTGGTTCAAGGTGGAAACCAGCATTGACACCTGTTCGGCAATATCAGACAGTGTGCTGGTTGATGGCTACGTGTTCCTCCTCCCGTACATCATCAACGAAGGTGACCAACCGAATGGCACCGGTGATGATGGCGAACAGATCTATTGTGACGGAGACAACCCACAACTCGTGATCGGATCGCCGTATGACACCAATATCCAGTGGTTCAATTTCGGCACACCCATTTCCGGTGCGAACAATACCGTTCTTGCGCCCACAAGTAGTGGAAGCTACAGCGTCGAGGGAGCACCCGCCGTATGCCCAGACTTTGTAATGAACGCTGGAGTTTCGGTGACCATGGATTTCCATCCGATAGTTCAGCCTGTGGTTGTTGAGTCAGGCATCTTGTTGTGCCCCGATAGTGAAGGCGTTAGTGCGCAGTGGTTCTACAACGGCCAGCCCTTTTTTGGTGGTATTGGTCAATGCTGCATCCCCATATTCGCCGGTGAATACACGGTTTTCGTGGATTATGGCGATAGTTGCTCCGTGCTTTCCCAACCATTCGTTCTTGTCGGTATTCGCGAACACGATGGCACACGATTTCAAGCAGCTCCCCTTCCAACATCCGATCGTGTTACCATCACCTGGACCACTGGGAAACCGATACCGAATTGGAGGCTGTTGGACATCACAGGTCGTCAGGTGCTATCTGGTGCACAAACTAATTCCCCACTCGAACTCGATCTGGGCAAACTCGAAGTTGGCCGTTAT
Organism: Flavobacteriales bacterium; assembly: GCA_031410075.1. Lineage (GTDB taxonomy): Bacteria > Bacteroidota > Bacteroidia > Flavobacteriales_F > PHOS-HE28 > PHOS-HE28. The sequence continues at coordinate 781 of JANNYL010000151.1, read as the reverse complement.
TGGTTCCTCTCTAACGGTAGCCAGGCGGTGCCTATGGAGGTAGTGCGATGAATCGCCGATAAATAAGAGAAATAGACCCCATGCACGCTGGAAGACGCTTCACCCTCACCGAGGTCATCAACTGGACCCGCCGCGACATCATATTCTACCTGGTGCTCGCCACCATACCCACCTTGCTGTTCGAGCTTATGGGGTGGACATGGTTGAGCATTCCGTGGGTGCCGATCGCCTTGGTGGGTACTGCAGTAGCATTCGTTACCGGCTTCCGTAACAACGCGTCATACGATCGATTATGGGAAGCGCGCCAGATCTATGGGGCTATCGTGAACAGCAGCCGGGCGTGGGGCATCATGGTGTTGGATCTCGTCTCGGCCAAGCACGCCAACCCGCCGGTCACCCAAAGCGATCTTGGGAAGGTGCATACGCGATTGATCCATCGGCACATCGCCTGGATGCATGCCCTGCGCTTCCAATTGCGCCAGCCAAAGCCATGGGAGCACATGATCAAGGTCTACAACCGCGAGTACACGAAGTGGTATACGGTAGATGAGGTAGAGAACAAGGTGGAAGACGCGCTCACCGGCCTTATCACTCACGAGGAGAAATTGCTGGTACTCGGAAAAGCGAATGCCGCCGTTCATCTGATCACACTGCAATCGAAGGACCTTCGAGAACTCCTTGATCAAGGGCTCATCGAGGACTTCCGGCACATGGAACTGGAGAAGATGCTGGTGGACCTTTACGCACAACAGGGCAAATGCGAGCGCATCAAGAACTTCCC
>JANNYL010000150.1:0-3331 GCA_031410075.1 Flavobacteriales bacterium | reverse complement strand
CCGCCGCACCACCCATGCCGATACCGAACAGGGTCGTTACGTTGCTGTTGCCCACCAAAATGCAGTTGCGTACCGCGTTGTTGGTAGCGCCCGAGGACATCCACACCACTGCGCTCGTGGTGGCGGCGTTCGTGTTCGTTATCGTCATGTCACGCGTTGCCTGCGCCAACGGACAGCACACATTCGTAACAGGGCTCGCCGCATTGCTGCCCTGGATGTTCACATAATCCGCTCCGTTCAATACGAAGATCGCCGTGGCGCTGCCACCGGTAACCGCGATCGATGGACTAATGCCTACGGCAGGTTGAATGGTCAGTGTATTCGTGGCACTTGCATCCGCATTCGCATTGATCGTGATGGCCGCAGCTTCTGTGTAAGTCGCATCAACGAGCGAGAACACCACCGCACCGGTCAGGCAGCTATTGTTGTAGGCCGCTACGGCTGCCGTTATCGTTGTGAAGTTCGGCGAGATCTGCCCGGCACCTACCAGATAAGTTCCCGCGATGGAATTCTGGATGGCGTAGCTGCTAGGTGTTGTTGGTGGAGTGCCTGCCGTCGGTGGGTTGGCGGTAAGTACACCCGACCCTGCCGATGGATTCACGGAAACGTTCGGTGCCAACGCACCATCTTGTGCGGCGATGTAATAGCTCACCACATCGGTGACTACAACTCCAGCACCGAACGAGAAGCTGTAGGTGCTGCCGCTTACGAATGTGCCTGGTGCGGCAGTGTAAGATCCGGCGTTAATCCTCCAATATAGGACAGGAAGTCCAGCGCCCGATGTGGGAACGCCCGATGCATCTGTGATCGTTGCGGTGAGTGTGCGCGCTGCAAAACTGCATGTGCCGCTCAGTGGAGTGTAGGTGATCGTGGGTCCAGTAAGATCCGCAGCTATGCCTGCGAATTCATCGGCTCCGATGTCCGGGGTGGTTACGTTGCGGATATCCGCGTCATAGTCGTCGGTGATGCCGCTTACCGTTACACCACCGCTTTCCGCCTGAGTTGGATTCAGCGCGTTCAGGTGCAAGAAATTCGCATTGGCCCCAGTGGTACTCGAGAAGAACGTCGCTGGCACAACAGGCTCGCTTACCGATGATGCATCGCGTGGCGCGATCGTGCCCGCCGTGAAGACCCCGGTCTTGTAAGCCGCCATCGTAGTAGCGGAACTCGTACCATCGCTGTAGATCAAGTTGCTCGCCCCTGGAGTGCCCGCGTAGAAGAAGTTGTTGTTACTCGCACTACCATAGTTCGCCAACGTACTGGCCAAACCACTACTGCGGCGATAGGCCACCGCAAGGCCCGTGCCCACAGGCGTGCTAAGGTTCACAACGATGTTGTTCCGCAGATTGAGTGTGCTGGTGGTGGCTGTGGTGCTCGTTGTATGGAAGATGCCAGAACTTCCGAAGTTGGCGCCGCTGCTCGTACCGCTCAAGTAGATCGTGTTGAACGAAATGTTCTGGGTCGAGCTAGTGGTTGTTGAAGTGATGCTTATGCCACGCAAAGCATTTGTGCTGGCTGCCGCGGATGCGCTCAGATTGCCGATCAGGTTGTTGAACACGTTGTTCGTAGTACCGCCCGCAATGCGGATACCGTTCACCACTGCGCTCGCTCCTGTTACTGCGGTTGTTAGTCCATGTATCTTGTTCTTGAACACGTTGATCGAGGTTCCCCCAGAGATCAAGATGCCATCGATAATTGGGCTTGATGTACTACCCGCAGCGCCTACAGAGATGTTCGTGATCGTGTTGTTCGTAAGGTTCGCTCCGGAATTGCCCGAAACGGCTATACCGCTCACCACCGGTGAACTCGTGATCACACCAGTGAAATTGAGCGCGTTGAACACGTTGGTGGAGATTGTGTGAGCCCCTGTTCCGCTCATGGATATGCCTGTCATTATCGTCGGGGATGTGCTCGACGAGTTGATGGACAGAGTGTTTCCGGTCATCGTAGCCACCGTACCAGTGGTCGTGATCCCTGTGTTCAATGCCGAAGCACTGCTTATCGTGATCGAGTTGCCACGGATCGCAGGTGTGTTAGTAAAACTGGCCGTGATGCCTATGCTCGTTCCAGAGTGCGTGCCACTGATACTTATCGTGTTGTTGCAAATGCTCTTGTTGCCGACCACCGGGCTACCTGGGCCACCACCGGAGCTCAGTGCGGCCACCGATGTGCTTCCGGCAAGACCGGTGAACGTGATCATGTTATTCGACAGCGTATCCGCTACCTCGCTCGGCGTGCCCGAAGTAGTTTGGAACGAGACAGCTCCACTCGTTGCTGTGCGGTTGATATTCGCAATGTTGTTCTTGATGTTTACCAAGGTGGTCACCGTAGCATCTTGGAACACACCAATCAATGTGCCGGTGCTCAGGATCGTGGATCCAGTTGTGTTGATCGTATTTCCGGTGACGTTCACTGTACCCGATGTCGCATTGACATTTATAAAGGTGATCGCCCCACTTCCAAAGGTGCCCGCACCGGTAACCGATTGTTTGATCGTGATGTTCGGGTTGCTTTGAACATTCACCGTAGTGCCAACGCCTGCACAGGTGATCCCCGTTACAGCGCTCGTGGTAGCGCCCACCGAGTTGCTCTGGTTGATAGTGATCGTGTTCGTATTGCACGTGTTCGTCGCCGAAGCGTAACTGGCTTTGATGCCAATGATCGCCGCGGAGATCGCCGCGCTTGCGGTCTGGTTGATCGTGATAGTGTTGTTGCTGCCCGCGATAGTGCCAGTGCTGATGCCGTGCGCGAAGTCGATGCCTGTGATCGCTGTTGTGCCTGTGTTGGTGAGGTTGATCGTATTATCGCTGGTCGTAGAGGTGTATGTAACACCTGCAGGCACGCTGCCGCTGCTGATGTTCACCCCGGCGATACCGCCACTTTGCGCATAAGCCAAACTGTTCGATGTTATGGTATTGAACCGGATGCTGTTGCCTGCGCCGTTGCGATAGAAAATGCCTGCTGTTACGGTCGAGGAAGAACGGTTCCAAGGCGCCGATGAAGCGGTCGCGGTTCCATAAGTGATGATGTTCGCTGTGCCGCTCGCTACGCCACCAATATCATTCCCGGTTTCAAAAAGTGAAGCGGTTATCGGTGGGCAGATCAAGTACATACCATAAGCAACGTTCGAGATCGTGTTGCTATAGTATTTATTGCTGCTGTTCGTGCCTGTTGTTGCGGTCGCTTCCAATACCCCGTTCGTGGTAGAGCTCGAAGAAGTTGAGAATATCCCCACACTGTTCGGATATGCTGAATTCAGGGTGATCGTATTGTTCTGTATCGTGTTGTTCTGGGCACCGTTGGTCGCAGTTGTAAGGAACAGACCGATACC
>JANNYL010000149.1:0-2522 GCA_031410075.1 Flavobacteriales bacterium | reverse complement strand
AATGGCGAGAAATTGCTGGTGCACGTGAGCAACTTCAGGCCTGTGAAACGGGTGGAGGACCTGGTAAGGGCCTTCTTGATCGTGCGTGAGAAGCTCCCAGCCAAGTTGCTTCTGATCGGTGATGGGCCGGACCGAGCGAAGATCGAGACCCTTTGCCGCGCAACCGATTGCGAAGCGATCACGTTCCTCGGAAAGATGACAGCCCCGGAAGAGGTGGTGGCAAACTGTGACCTCTTCATGTTGGCCAGTGAAACCGAAAGCTTCGGTCTTGCTGCCTTGGAAGCCATGGCCTGCGGTGTGCCGGTGGTAAGCACGAACACCGGCGGAACACCTGAAGTGAACACCGATAGAGTTAGCGGTTTGTTGAACGAAGTAGGTGATGTGGAGGGCATGGCACGCAATGCGATCGATATCCTCAGTGATGAGGGAACCCTCGCCCGTTACCGGGTCGGGGCGCTTCAGGAGGCCGCCCGTTTCAATGTGGATCGTGTGCTTCCACTGTACGAGAGCCTTTACGAAGAGGTACTGGCCGATATGAAAGGAAAGTGATGGAGTTCGTCAGTGATCGCGTCAGTATAGAGTCTTCACCAAATGGATCAAGTGTGGTGATCAGCGCCCGATTGCCGCGTGGAAAGGAAGCGCTGTTACTGGGCTGGTTTCTCGCGTGGCTATGCTGTGGTGTTTATATCGTCATTGAACTCGCACGCACGCCACCTGGTGATATGCGCACATTCATGTTCGCCTTCATGGCCTTCTGGGCCTGGTTCGCGATACGTATTGGTCGTGTGGTTCTTTGGCGGCTCAAGGGCTTCGAGCTTATCCGACTGAAGGGGGACCGATTCACCATCAAGGACAGCATTTTCGGCTATGGCCGGGCGAATGAGTATTTCGTGGAGAACGTTCAACGTTTGGGAACTCTTGAGATCGAAGAGTCGTCATGGAAGTGGCAGCTGAATGATAGTTTTTGGGTAATGGGAGGGGAGCGCCTCGGATTCGAGCATATGGGGAAGAAAGTCGTTTTCGGGAAAGGACTTACACGCCAAGAGGCTGAACGGATAACGCTGGTGCTTGATCGGAGCTTCAAGCAGGTGCGAAAGAAAGCTCAATAAGACTCGATCCGGAATGCGTTCCCGCTGATCCGGATCGTGCGCACACCGTCGATCATTTCCTCCAAGGTCATGCGCGCAGCGGTTGTCGAAGACAGCGCTTGGTCCAGCGTGTTCACCGCACCGGCAGGAACCTGTAGTAGTGTGAACTGTTCGAGCAATGCTTCCCGAGGCTGGCTTGCGATCGCAGGTGCCAGCAATTGGGCCAATACGTTCCGGTTGGTAACACGCTTTGCGTTGCTGCTGAAATGTTGGTCGTGCGCAAGGTCGGACAGGTCCAGCACGGAGCATAATGCCTTGAACTGAGCATTGCTGCCCACTGCGAGCACTATGCGGTCCCCATCCGCGCAAGTGAACAGTTCTCCATAGGGTGCGATGTTGGGGTGCAGCGTGCCGATCGGTTGAGCTACTTGTTTCACCATGAGCCAATTGCTGGCCTGATTGATCAGGCCTGTAAGCGCTGCTTCCTCCAGCGAGACTTCCACGTATGCACCCTTGCCTGTTCGTTCACGTTGCAAAAGCGCCAGCAACAGCCCCTCTTTCAATTGATGTGCTGCAAGTATGTCGATCATCGCGATCGGCAACTTGGCCACGTGTTCCGCATCGGTACCCGTCATGCTGATGTAGCCAGTCTCGGCTTGCAATACCACGTCGAACGCTGGGCGGGAAGGGTCATCCGCATAACCGCGTATATGTCCATGGATCATTCTGGGGTTCAAAGCGCGAAGCCTATCCCGTTGTAAACCGAGTTTCTCCGCATCCCCCGCCAAATGGTTGGTCAGGAGCACATCCGCTTTTGCGACAAGTTCATTCAGGATCGCCCGGCCTTCTGTGCTTGCAAGGTCTACGAGCCGATGTTCTTTGCCATGGTTCACGCTGCTGAAGTAGGCACTTACAGAAGAATTCGGATCCTCTTTCGGTAGCTTCCATTTGCGCGTTGCATCGCCTCCCGCCTTTGCGTTCTCCAACTTGATCACCTGTGCGCCGAGTTCTGCGAAGAACATACCTACGGCAGGACCAGCAAGGATGGATGCGGTCTCTACGACCAGTAGATCTTTCAGGGGCTTAGCCATTCAAAAGATGTTCCGATACAAAATGCTGGATCGGTCTGTTAAGATAACGCGCTATATGGCTTTCAGGAGTGCCGGTCGAATTGGCGGGTTTGGGTCTGAAAAGCAAAAAGCCCCACCGCAACGCGGCAGGGCTTTATGAACTAGTGCCCAGGACTGGACTCGAACCAGCACAACCTTTCGGTCACACGCCCCTCAAGCGTGCGTGTCTACCAATTTCACCACCTGGGCAAGGGGCGGCAAATATAGAAGTGCTGCGCATTCAGAGACCTGTTCAAAATGTTCCGTCTGGGCGATGGCCCGAATAGTTGCTATTCCGCGCGCGTTCGATCAACTCGGTTCGTAT
>JANNYL010000148.1:0-4825 GCA_031410075.1 Flavobacteriales bacterium | reverse complement strand
GGCGGAGACCGGAATTGAAGCGGGGGAGGGGCATTCCGGACGTTTTGGTCGCTATCCACGGTTGGTTAGCGCGGCGCAAAAATAGCCGCCGATGGACACGACCAAAGTCGACAGCGAAAATGTCATGGACATGTCACTTATTTAGAACTGTTCTAAAGAAGCAAAACACACTCATCGGCCCACTAACATTGGCTTCCGGCGAGATCTTTGCATCTTCGAGGAAGTGAACCGTTACGCAACCATCCAAAAGACTGTTGTGATCAATTTCCGCTTGCTCGCTATGTTCCCTCTACATCGAATTACCGGCTGCAAGTACCTTCGCCCGATGCGTTTCCCAACTGTGTTGTGTCTCCTTGCATTCGCTTGCTTGGTGCAAGCGCAAACCGACCCGAAGGTTTTCACACCGTATAGCGCGACCCAAACCTCAGCAGGTGAGCGAGTAGTTCAGCAGGTATCGTCCCTCGACAGTGGCAAGGTGACGATCCACGAATCGAAAGAGGTAACAGCTTTGATGAAGAGCTATGCCACCACCAAACAACCGCTAAAAGGCTATCGGGTGCAGATCTTCTTGGGCGAACGCAACAAGGCTGAAGAGATCCGCCGCAGTTTTTTGATCAAGCATCCCGAAATACCCGCCTACCTCAGTTACCTCGCGCCCAACTTCCGGGTTCGCGTAGGCGATGAACGCACCAAAATGGATGGCGAACGGCTGCGCATGGAATTGCGCGATGAGTTCAACGGGCTTTATGTAGTGCCCGATGAGATCGAGTTGCCAAGGCTACGGGACGAGAAATAGTCCTGAATCTTGCGGAGTTTGACAATTCCAGAGAAGAGTCTGGATTGTTGATGATTGGTCGAGGAAGAGCTTTTCTACCCCTCCAGCGTCCGCTTCACCTCCACCATCTCGAAGGCCTCGACGTTGTCGCCGACCTTGATGTCGTTGAAGTTCTTGATCGAGAGGCCGCACTCGTACCCGTGCGTTACCTCTTTCGCATCGTCTTTGAAGCGCTTGAGATCGCTCAGGTCGCCGGTGTAGATCACGATGCCATCGCGGATGAGGCGAACCTTCCCGTTGCGCAGGATCTTGCCATCGAGCACGTAACAGCCCGCGACCGTGCCCACCTTGCTGATCTTGAAGGTATTGCGCACTTCGGCCGTTCCGAGGATCTTCTCCACCTCCTTCGGTGCGAGCATGCCTTCCATGGCCAGCTTCAGTTCCTCGATCGCATTGTAGATGATGGAGTACAAGCGGATCTCGATCTCTTCTGATTCCGCCAGCTTGCGTGCGCCTATGGTTGGGCGTACTTGGAAGCCAACGATGATGGCGTTCGATGCACTGGCCAAAAGGACATCGCTTTCGGCGATCGGACCCACCGCTTTGTGGATCACGTTCACTTTGATATTCTCCGTACTCAACTTCAACAGCGAATCGGTGAGCGCTTCCACGGAACCATCCACGTCACCTTTCACGATCACGTTCAACTCCTTGAAGTCGCCAATAGCGAGGCGACGGCCGATCTCGTCCAGTGTGATGTGCTTGCGCGTACGCATGCCCTGCTCACGCTGCAGCTGCTGGCGGCGTGTGGCGATCACACGTGCTTCGCGCTCGTCTTCCATAACGTAGAAGTGGTCGCCAGCGTTCGGGGCGCCATCCAATCCTAGAATGGAGACCGGGGTTGAAGGTCCTGCTTCCAGAACGGCTTGGCCACGTTCGTTGAACATGTTCCTTACGCGACCGCTGAACTGGCCCACGAGCAGCACTTCGCCCTTGCGTAATGTGCCCGCTTCCACGAGCAATGTGGTCACATAACCACGGCCCACTTCCAATGTACTTTCGATAACCACACCCATGGCACGCTTGCCTGGATCGGCTTTCAGGTCGAGCAATTCGGCTTCGAGGAGGACTTTCTCCAAGAGCTGCTCCACACCCTGGCCCTTCTTCGCACTGATCTCTTGTGTTTGGAATTTGCCACCCCACTCCTCCACAAGAATGTTCATCTGGCTGAGCTGCTCACGGATCTTCTCCGCATTGGCTCCAGGCTTATCGATCTTGTTGAAGGCGAAGACCATGGGAACACCCGCAGCTTGCGCGTGGTTGATGGCCTCTCGCGTTTGCGGCATCACACTATCATCCGCGGCGATCACGATGATCGCTATGTCCGTCACCTGCGCACCACGTGCACGCATTGCGGTAAACGCCTCGTGGCCCGGGGTATCCAGGAAAGCGATGCGCTTACCGTTCTCCAACGTAACGCTGTACGCGCCAATGTGCTGGGTGATCCCACCAGCCTCACCGGCGATCACATTTGCTTTGCGGATATGATCAAGGAGCGATGTTTTACCATGGTCCACGTGACCCATAACAGTAACGATAGGTGCGCGACCGACGATACGCGCGGCATCGTCTGCCTCCTCCATAACGTTCTCTTCGTTGTCGGCGCCCACGAACTCCACTTTGAAGCCGTATTCCTCGGCGATAACCGATAAGGTTTCCGCATCGAGGCGTTGGTTGATGCTCACCATCAAGCCAAGCGCGAAACAAGCTTTGATGATGTCCGTTACCGGAATGCTCATCATGGAAGCGAGCTCACTGGCGGTAACGAACTCGGTAACCTTTACCGTTTTACCAGCCAGGTCACGAGCTGTTTGTTCTTCTTCGAAACGCTGGTAACGCTGATCACGTTTCTCGCGACGCACTTTGGCACCGCGGCCTTTGCTACCGCCACCCGTGAGGCGGGCAAGCGTTTCGCTCACTTTCCGTTTTACCGCATTCTCATCCAACTCTCCGGGGCGGCCACCTGCCGGGGCAACCCGTTGTTCCTGTTGCACTGCGCGTGCGACGTTCACCGGGCCCGGCTTCACGATCCGTTTACGGCGACCGCGATCATCGTTGCTCGGACGTTCGGCAGGCTTACGCTCGCGTTCTACGGGCAATTCGATCTTGCCCAAACTTTTCACACCGGTGAGTTTCGCAACGTTCACGCGGATCGTTTCCGGCTCTACCTGTGCGCTCACTTCAGGCACTGCCGGAACTGGAGTTGGCGTTGGAGCTACGGCCGGAGCAGCAACCTCTGGCTCAGCGGCTTTCGCTGTTTTCTTCGATGTCTTCTTGGGTGGGGTCAGGTCGATCTTGCCCAAGGTTTTCGGGCCTTCGACCTTATCCGCCTTCGCTCTGATCACCCCATCATCCGGCACAACCTCGGCGACAGGAGCAACAACGACCGGAGGTGCAGGTGGGCCTGACGCCGGTATTGGAGCAGGCTCAACCACGGCTGTAGTTGAGGCCGTAACAACTTTGCGCGGAGCCTCTTTGCTTACGCTGTGCAATACGACGCTCTCGCGCTCCTGACGAGCTTGAACGGTTTGTTTGCTGGCTTCTTTTTCCGCTTTATCGGTTCCGAATTGCGCTTGCAGCAAGTCATACTCCGCACCACTGATCTTGGCGTTCGGGTTCTGCTCCACATTGAAGCCCTTGGTAGCCAAGAACTCCACCACGGTATGCAAACCTTGGTTGAATTCCCGAGCAACCTTGCTCAATCGCACTGTTTTGTCTGCCGTTTCGCTCATCGTTCTCCCTTCAGAACAGCCAACACCTGCGGGTCGTTCCCGCACTGTCGGTTGTTGGTTGTCTGTTGTCTTTTTTCCTTCTTGCAGTCAAGCAGGTGAGTTAACTCCCACCTGTATTATTTGTTCAATTCCGCGTTCAAGATCCGCAGCACTTCGATCACGGTTTCTTCTTCCAGATCGGTGCGCTTTACCAATTCTTCTTGTCCGATCTCCACTACGCTACGGGCGGTATCGCAACCAATGCCCTTCAACTCGTCCAGTATCCACGACTCGATCTCATCGGAGAATTCCGCCAAGTCCACGTCGTCCGTTACTTCGTCACTATCGCGGTACACGTCCAGATCGAATCCTGTTAGGCGACCTGCCAACTTGATGTTGTGGCCACCTTTTCCGATGGCCAATGCGACCTGGTCGGGCTTCATGTACACCTCGGCCCGCTTGTTCACGAGATCGAGTTTGATGTTGCCAACTTTCGCAGGACTGAGCGCACGTTGGATCAGCAGTTGGTCGTTCGTTGTGAAGTTGATCACATCGATGTTCTCATTCCGCAGTTCGCGAACGATGCCATGTATGCGGCTGCCCTTCATGCCCACACAGGCACCAACCGGATCGATGCGATCATCGTAGCTCTCCACCGCGACTTTGGCACGCTCACCAGGCTCGCGAACAATTCGCTTGATGGTGATGAGGCCGTCGGCCACTTCGGGAACTTCCTGTTCGAACAACTTCTCCAAGAACTCCGGTGCAGTGCGGCTCAAGAGCACTTTCGGGCTGTTGTTGTACATCTCGACTTTCCACAGCACGGCGCGTACCGTATCGCCTTTTTTGAAGAAGTCCGTTTTGATCTGTTGGTCCTTGGGCATCACCAACTCATTGCCTTCGTCGTCCAGGATCAAGGTCTCGCGCTTCCAGATCTGATACACCTCACCGGTGATGATCTCGCCCACCCGTTCCTTGTATTTGTTGTACAAGTGGTCCTTCTCCAACTCCATGATGCGGCCTTGGAGGTTCTGCTTGATCGAAAGGATATTCCGACGCATGAACTCCAGGATCTTGATCTCCTGGCTCACTTCCTCGCCCACTTCGAAATCGGGTTCGATCTTCCGGGCTTCAGCCAATTCGATCTCGAGCGCGTCATCTTCGCTCATGCCATCCTCCACGATCACACGGTTCAGCCAGATCTCCAGATCACCCTTGTCGGGGTTGATGATCACGTCCACGTTCGCTTCTTCGCCGTATTTCTTTTTTACGACGCCCT
>JANNYL010000147.1:0-4049 GCA_031410075.1 Flavobacteriales bacterium | reverse complement strand
GCCACGGGCACCATGCCGCCGGGATGGGCTCCGCCTCCCGTGGTTTCGCCCACGATGGTGCCCCGCTTCTGTGTCTGGAAGTTGTAGGCACACTCTTCCGCGCCGGAGAAGGTAAAGGCGCTGGTGAGTAGGTAGACATTTTTGTTCAGGTAGCGCGGGCCTGCGACGTCCTTCTTCGTCCAGAACTCTTCTTTGCGGTTGCCTTGCCTGAAGTACATGCTGTTGAGGTGGACCGGTTCGCTGTCAAAGAAGTAGCTGCAGAGTTCCTGAATCATGAGCGGGGTGCCACCGCCGTTGTAGCGCAGGTCGATGATGAGGGCATCCGTGTTGCTGGTGAATCGGAAAGCGGCCGCTACTGTAGCAGCGGCTTCTGCGACCTGGCCGGCGAATCCATCCCAGCGGATGTAGCCGATATTGCCCGGCAGCACCTCGGTCTTGACGAACGCGAAATTCCGTTGCCGGGCGGCCTGGATGTCCTGTTCACGGTCCTGCTGCATCTCCGCGTCAGTTCTTCGCATTTCCAGTTGCGCAACGAGCCCGGGGTCGTAGGCCACGTTCAAGTGACCATCCGGGTGTACGTGCTGTAGATCATCGGCAAGCATACGCGCGAGTTCGCGGCTGTTCTGGGCTGCCGCATACTTCTTCTTGCGTTGTTGCATCCGCAAGTGGTCGGCCATGTGCTTGGCGTGGTCGGGAAAGATGTAGATACGCTGCAAGGCGGCACTGAGGCTGTCGATCAGCAGCCCCACTTGCTGGGTGTTCAGCTTTTCTCCTGGGTCTTCGCCCATGCCGGACCGGTCGACCTGGGCATGGCAGGGAAAGAACGCGAACACGATCCCAGCGAGTGCCATCCAGCGATAGGGTCGGTAATGCACATCGTTCAGTTCGCCTGCCATGGGGTCAAGGTAATGCGGCGCATCCGTCACTTCCGGTCCGATCCCACCGGGTGCTCGCGTGTTGCGCTACCCTCAACTCGTGCGAGTGCTCCTCGCTCGTGTGTGACAACTGCGAGTGGTGTGAGAATATGTAGGTTCGGGATTGAAGCCCAGCGACCCCACCATCGCCGAGAAGTTCAACACCTACCGCTTCGCGGACTACAAGGAGAAGGGGATAGACTTATTGAAGCGGGTGACGACGGTGAGTGTGGGGTCCCGGCCAGCCCCGGCTTTTGACCCGGGGGCCGGGATGGAGGTGGTGAGGAGGATGCAGAAGGTTACACGATAGTGCATGCACCAAGCGGGGCCCGCCTACTGAACGCCCCAGTAGAAAGCCATTACCCTTAAGCCAGTAGGGCTGTTATCTTCTGCTTCTCGGAAGCGAGAATGATAAGCGCGTTGACAAGAAGGATCACACTGAGAGACATCGTATTAGAGGTGACTCCAAAAAAGACGTTCACTGCCAGGACATTGGTCAGCGTGAACAGGTATAATAATGAACCCAGCAGTCTTGTGCGTTTGAAGAGTAGAAGGACACCCGGGAGCAATTCACTCAACCCGACAAGGATGCTGTAACCCTTCTTGAGCCCAAAAAAGTACCACATGACATAGGAAGGTGGGACATCCTTGAGCAACAGGCCCGCAGCAGGTTCTCTATGGACGAACTGTAGCCCAAGCAGTTTCACTGTCCCGTACAGGATGAATGTAGCCGAATTGAACAGAATGATGACGCTTAGCGCTGTATTCTTCCATCGGGCTTCCATTGGTACACGGTTAGGTCATGCGGTCGGTAACGTTTGCCAGCGCAGTATTATTCTCTCTCCACCAGCCCCTGAACTCGCGCGAGCAACTTTCGCTGGTGCATGGCAACTTTAGGATAGTCTGCCAGTGCTTAGGTTTTACATACGGTGAAGAAGCCCATCGACCCCACCATCGCGGAGACGTTCAACACCTACCGCTTCGCGGACAGCGGAGAAGGTGATAGACTTGCTAGCGGGTAACGACGGTGAGTTTGGGGACGCAACACATCTTGAGCGAGATGAATGGTTTGAAGAAGTGATCCAGCCGCCCAGGTTACTGCTGGTCCTCAATGCCCTTGACCAACGCCGCTGTCCACTCCGCGCGCTTCTTCGCATCGGCGAACTTCACCCTGTCGAAGCGTGTGACCTTCACCGGGCTTATCCCACAGAACTTCAGTGTAGCCTGCTTCAGGGCGTTCAGGTCGCTGTTGCGGTACATCAACCATGCATAGATCGAAGGGGAATCGCAGGTGGTGATGATGTGTGCCGAACGACCTTTGAGCAGTTTGTCCCACCAAGGCCCTTTCGTGTGGTACTTGAAGGCGAAGCCGGGATGCAATGTGCGATCCAGGAATCCCTTGAACAGCGCTGGCACGGAACCCCACCACATCGGATAGACGATCACCCAGCGTTCGCACCACGAGATGTTCTGTTGCGCTTCCAGCAGGTCCGGCTCAAGTTGTTGGACCACCTTCAGGCCTTTCCAGAGGATGGGGTCGAAGCGCATATCACCCAAGCGCTGGATCCGCACCTCATGTCCTTTGGCGCGTGCGCCTTCGCAGTAGGCATCGGCGAGCTGGCCGTTGAAACTGTCTTTGTCGGGGTGGGCCAGGAGTAGGTAGATCTTCATTGTTGGGGGAAGCATTTGCGCGCGCGGGGTATCGAAGCTTCCGTGTTTCTAAGCCTCCGTAGATCCGTGCCGTGTGAAGCGCGAAGGGTGATCACTCCACTGGCCGGGCAAGTCCGAGAGGCTACGCACCACGCTGTCCAGCCTGTTCGGGCAAGAACAACCCCGTTCAGGGTTGCAGTATACCCAAGATCGGCAGCAATCACCCCATGGCATGTGAGCTTCCGACATTTCCGCACATGAAGATCACGTGGCCGTGCATTTGTGGGATGATGGTCGTCAGTCTTCGGCAAGGGAGCAACGACAATCTTGCTTCTGAACCCATCAACCATGCTCCGTATCCTGCTCACGATCTTCTTGGCACTGCATGGCGTGATCCACCTGATGGGTTTCGCTAAAGCGTACGGATTAGCTAAGGTCCCGGCACTTACCATGCCCATTGCAAAACCATTTGGCGCGCTGTGGGCGATCGCCGCGGTGCTCTTTCTTGTGGCCTGCATTGTATTGGCTATGGGCAGCGACCGCTGGTGGATGCCGGCCGCTGTCGCCGTGGTGCTTTCCCAGGTGCTTATCGTGTTGCAGTGGCACGATGCGCGCTTCGGTACCATCGCCAATGTGCTGCTGTTGACCGCGGTGATCGCGGGTGCAGGGGTCTGGAGTTTTCGCACGCAGTACACGGCCGCAGTGGTGCGCACGGTGGAACGCACGAAAGCCTTCCCGGAGCATCGCATTACAGAGGAAGAGTTGGCGCCCTTGCCGCAACCCGTGCAACGCTTTCTGCGCGCGGCGGGTGTAGTAGGCGCCAGTAAACCGCGCAACATGCGGATCACCTTCGAAGGCAGTATCCGCAGTTTCGATGGGCCGTGGATGCCCTTCACCACGGTGCAGATCAACAGATTCGACGAACCGGCTCGCTTCTTCTGGATGGATGCGACCATGAAGGGCATACCGATCAAGGGCCTCCACGCGTACGATAACGGTACCGCTACGATGTTGATCAAAGCGCTGGGCCTGGTGCCGGTGTCGGAAGCGCACGGCGCTGTGCTGGACACGGCTGAAACCGTGACCTGGTTCAACGATCTCTGCTTGTTCGCACCGGGAGCGTTGTTGGATCTGCGGATCTCGTGGTCGCCGATCGACGATCATTCCGCTAAGGCCACGTTCGCGCATAAGGGTATCACCATCAGCGCCGTTCTCCGATTCGATGCGGAGGACCGGTTGGTCGATTTCTACAGTGATGACCGGCATTCATTAACGAAAGGAACACTTGTGAAGATGCGCTTCAGCACACCCGCCAAAGACCATCGGCTGATCAATGGCCTTCTGCTGCCCGGCTACGGCGACGCAGTGTGGCACCGGCCGGAAGGGCCGTTCGTCTATGGCCGTTTCACGGTGCGATCGATCGAGTATGACATCGGAATGGAACAACCTTGATATCGACAGCTTCCATGCGCACACTTCTGCTCG
>JANNYL010000146.1:0-17624 GCA_031410075.1 Flavobacteriales bacterium | reverse complement strand
TCCCGGGTTCAATTCCCGGCAAAGGCTCCAGAAGGATCAGCAAAGACCACAAACGGCAGGTACAGGAAAAGTGAACACAACGAACTGACGAACAGAACAACACAAAGAACCCAACAACCCATGGCAAAGGAAACCTTCCAGCGTACCAAGCCGCACGTCAACATCGGCACTATCGGCCACGTTGACCATGGCAAAACAACACTTACCGCAGCGATTACTTCGGTGCTCTTCTCAAAGGGTCTATCCGAGAAGCGCAGCTTCGACTCGATCGACAATGCGCCCGAGGAAAAAGCTCGCGGTATCACGATCAATACCTCACACGTGGAGTACCAGACGGCTAACCGTCACTATGCCCACGTTGACTGCCCAGGCCACGCTGACTATGTGAAGAACATGGTTACGGGTGCTGCGCAAATGGATGGTGCCATTCTCGTGGTTGCCGCCACAGATGGTCCTATGCCACAAACCCGTGAGCACATCCTGCTCGGTCGCCAGGTTGGTGTACCGAAGTTGGTGGTGTTCATGAACAAGGTTGACAGCGTGGATGATGCCGAGTTGCTCGACCTCGTAGAAATGGAGATCCGCGAGTTGCTGACCTTCTATCAATATGATGGGACCAACACGCCTGTTATCCGCGGAAGCGCTCTTGGAGGTCTTAACGGTGAAGAGAAGTGGGTGGATACGATCATGCAGCTGATGGATGCTGTTGATACGTGGATCCCGGTTCCTCCTCGCGAGACCGAGAAGCCTTTCCTGATGAGTGTTGAGGACGTGTTCTCCATCACAGGTCGTGGAACTGTAGCTACGGGTCGTATCGAAACCGGTATTATCAAGACCGGCGACAACGTCGAGATCATTGGTATGCAGGAGACCAAGTTGAACAGCACGTGCACAGGTGTGGAGATGTTCCGCAAATTGCTCGAGCGCGGTGAGGCTGGTGACAACTGCGGTATCCTGCTCCGTGGTATTGAGAAGGACCAGATCCGTCGTGGTATGGTCATCGCCAAACCCGGTAGCATCACCCCGCACACCCAGTTCAAGGCTGAGATCTACGTGTTGAAGAAAGAAGAAGGCGGTCGCCACACACCTTTCCACAACAAGTATCGTCCACAGTTCTACTTCCGCACCACGGACGTTACTGGTGAGATCACGATGGAAGCCGGTCGCGAAATGATCATGCCCGGTGACAACGTGTCGATCACAGTTGAATTGATCGTTCCTATCGCCATGGACAAAGGCCTTCGTTTCGCTATCCGTGAGGGTGGCCGTACGGTAGGTGCTGGACAGGTGACCGAGATCATCAAGTAAGAACTACATAGCTAACACGGGTGCAGGGCCGTCCGCCGAAAGGTGGACGGCCTTCGCAGCCGAAAAGAGAACCAATACGAACAGATATACGGGTGTAGCTCAATTGGTAGAGCGAAGGTCTCCAAAACCTTAGGCTGCGGGTTCGATTCCTGCCACCCGTGCCCCCAAAAAGCGATCCCTCACAGTGGCAACCCTGAAAACATATTTCGCCGAGAGCTATAACGAGCTCATGAACAAGGTGAGCTGGCCTACTTGGAAGGAACTCCAAAGTAGCGCTCTGCTCGTATTGTTCTCAGCTCTGCTCATCGCGGCCATCGTATTCATCATGGACTTCGTGTTCGGGGTGAACGACCTTAACACATGGAAGGGCATGCTGGGCTTCATTTACAAATTCCTCGGCTGATCAGATGGCAATCGCAGTTACCGGTACCAAGAAATGGTACGTGCTTCGCGCCATCTCCGGTAAGGAGAAGAAGGTGAAGGAAATGATCGATTCCGAAGTTCGGCGATCGAACATGGGCACATACATCAGCCAGATCGTGATCCCGATCGAAAAGTTCTACCAGATCAAGGACGGTAAGAAAGTGAGCAAGGAGCGCAACATTCTGCCGGGTTACGTGTTGGTGGAGGCTGATCTGACCGGTGAGATCGCCCACACATTGCGCCAACTGCCCAATGTGATCGGTTTCCTTGGAGCAGAGAAAGGTGGAGATCCAGTTCCCATGCGTTCGGCCGAAGTGAACCGGATACTGGGCAAGGTGGATGAGATGGCCGAGAGCGAGGAGGCGATCCATAACCCATACCATGTGGGTGAAGGAGTGAAGGTGACCGATGGCCCTTTCAACGGGTTCAACGGAGTTATCGAAGAGATCAATGAAGAGAAGAAAAAGCTGAAAGTGATGGTGAAGATCTTCGGAAGGAAGACCCCGCTTGAACTGAGCTTCATGCAAGTAGAAAAAGAGATCTGATCACCAACTGGGCGATCCTCATCGCCCCACGAAAAGAAAACAACCGTCCAAGCTGACCGCGAGGAAAGCGCTAACAAGGACACAAAACCAAAACAATGGCAAAAGAGATAGGTGCCCTGGTGAAACTCCAGGTAAAAGGCGGGGCCGCGAACCCAGCCCCCCCGATCGGCCCCGCGTTGGGCGCCAAGGGAGTGAACATCATGGAGTTTTGCAAGCAGTTCAATGCGCGCACGCAGGACAAGGCTGGCAAAGTGCTACCTGTGGTGATCACGGTATACGTGGACAAGAGCTTCGACTTCATCATCAAAACCCCTCCCGCAGCTGTTCAGTTGATGGATGCGGCCAAGGTGAAGGGTGGAAGCGGTGTTCCGCAGACCAAAAAAGTAGGCAGTGTTACGTGGGAACAGGTGAAAGCCATTGCCCTCGATAAAATGCCCGACCTGAATTGCTTCACTGAAGAAAGCGCCATGAGTATGGTGGCTGGAACGGCTCGCAGTATGGGTATCACCGTTCAAGGCGAATCCCCATTCAAGAAATAACCACGAACATGGCAAACCTGACCAAGAAGCGTAAGGCTGCTGTCGCCAAGTTCGACGGAGCAAAGGAGTATACCCTGCAGGAAGCGGCTCAGATCGTGAAGCAGGTGAGCACAACGAAATTCGATGCCACGGTGGACATCGCGATCCGTTTGGGCGTGGATCCCAAGAAAAGCACGGAGATGGTTCGTGGAGTCGTTAGCCTGCCCCATGGCACCGGTCGTACGGTGAACGTGTTGGTGCTCGCCGACCCCGCCAAGTGTGAAGAAGCTCTTGCAGCCGGTGCCGATATGGCTGGCCTGGATGAGTACGTTGAAAAGATCAAGAACGGATGGACGTCTGTGGACGTGATCATCTGTACCCCAGCTGTGATGGCCAAAGTGGGTGCGCTGGGCCGTGTGCTCGGTCCCCGTGGCCTGATGCCGAACCCTAAGACCGGTACTGTTACCATGGACGTGGCCAAGGCCGTGAAAGAGGTGAAAGCCGGTAAGATCGACTTCAAGGTGGACAAAGCCGGTATCATCCACGCGGTGATCGGCAAGGCTTCCTTCGATGCCGTGAAATTGAGCGAGAACGCGAATGAACTGCTGCAGACCTTGGTAAAGCTGAAACCCAGCACAGCCAAGGGTGCCTACATCAAGAGCATCACGGTAAGCAGTACCATGAGCCCCGCTGTTAAAGTGGACACCCGCGTGGTGACCGTGTAACCTCAAGACATAGAGAACAATGGCAACCCGCGTACAAAAAGACCAGGCCATCGCCGAACTGATCGGCGAGATCAAGGCCACCAACGTGCTTTATCTCACAGACGCAAGCTCCATGGACGCACAGTCCACCAGCAATTTGCGTCGCGCATGCAATGCCGGTGGTATCCGCATGAAAGTGGTGAAGAACACCCTGCTGCAGAAAGCGATGGAGGGCATCGAGAACAAGGACTACAGTGCCCTGTTCCCAACTCTCGTCGGACAAACCGCCATTCTCTTCGCTGAGAAAGGCAACGCTCCGGCCAAAATGATCCAGGCCTTCCGCAAGAAGGGCACCAAGCCCGCTTTGAAGGGTGCTTGGATCGATGAGGCTGTATTCATCGGTGATGACCAAATGGCCATACTCGCCAACCTGAAAGGGAAGGAGGAGCTTATCGGCGACATCATCGCTTTGTTGCAAAGCCCGATCAAGAACGTCATCGGTTCGCTGCAAGGCGGCGGTGGCCAGAAGATCTCGGCGCTTCTCAAGACGCTCGAATCCCGAGCCAACTAACAAGACCCAACTCGTTACGCTTCCACGTAATTTCTTTTTCCCAACTCAGTAACAACCCAGCAAGATGGCAGACATCAAAGCACTTGGCGACCAACTCGTATCCCTCACTGTAAAGGAGGTGAGCGAACTCGCCAATTACCTGAAAGACGAATACAAGATCGAACCAGCTGCAGCCGCTGTAGCTATGGTTTCCGGTGGCGGAGGCGGTGGCGCTGAAGCAGCCGCTGCTCAAACCAGCTTCGACGTGATCCTGAAGGCCGGTGGCCCGAACAAATTGGCTGTTGTGAAGCTCGTGAAAGAGCTCACCGGCTTGGGATTGAAAGAAGCGAAAGACCTCGTTGACGGTGCCCCAAAGCCTGTGAAGGAAGGTGTGTCCAAAGAGGACGCCGAGAACCTGAAGCAGCAACTGACGGAAGCCGGTGCCGAAGTTGAGGTTAAGTAATAGCCTCTCTGCGCATTGACCATTCGGTCCCGACACTCCGTGAAAACGGGGTGTCGGGGTGCCGGGTGGATCGCGCCTTTTTACAGGCGCCCTTCCCAAGGCCCGCTCACCAGCGGTTCATCTGGTGAAAGAAAGTCGTCGGTCCCCGTTCGTTCATTCCCAGTCCCCCCCAATCGCACCTATGGCCCAGGCGAAGACCAACCCGCGCAAGAGCAAGCGCATCGATTTCGGCTCATTGCATCTTCCGGCACAATACCCGGATTTCCTTGATATCCAATTGAAGAGCTTTCAACAGTTCTTCCAGATCGAGACCCTCCCCGAGAATCGGGACAATGAAGGTCTTTACAAGGTATTCACCGAGAACTTCCCGATAACGGACACCCGTAACCAGTTCGTTCTGGAGTTCCTCGATTATTTCGTTGATCCCCCACGTTACAGCATTGATGAATGCGTTGAGCGCGGTCTTACATACAGCGTGCCTTTGAAGGCCAAGCTGAAACTCTATTGCACAGATCCTGAGCACGAGGATTTCGAAACTATCGTGCAGGACGTGTACTTGGGGCAGATCCCTTACATGACCCCGAAAGGTTCGTTCGTAGTGAACGGCGCTGAGCGGGTTATCGTAAGCCAGCTGCATCGCAGCCCAGGTGTGTTCTTCGGCCAAAGCCGACACGCCAATGGCACCAAGTTGTACAGCGCCCGTGTTATCCCGTTCAAGGGTTCGTGGATCGAATTCGCCACGGACATCAATGGCGTGATGTACGCGTACATCGATCGTAAGAAGAAACTACCGGTTACCACCCTGTTGCGTGCCATCGGATTCGAAAGCGACAAGCAGATCCTCGAGATCTTCGGTTTGGCCGATGAGATCAAGGTGACCAAGGCCAACCTAAAAGAAAGCGTGGGTCGCAAGCTGGCCGCTCGTGTTCTGAAAAGCTGGGTGGAGGATTTCGTGGATGAGGACACCGGCGAGGTGGTGAGCATTGAGCGGAACGAGGTGTTGATCGATCGCGAAACCGTTATCGAAGACCATCACGTTGACGAGATCGCGGAAAGCGGAGCGAAGACCATTATCCTGCACAAGGCGGGTATCAACGCTGCCGACTACGCGCTGATCTACAACACGTTGCAGAAGGATACCTCGAACTCCGAGAAGGAGGCCGTTGAGGTGATCTATCGCCAGTTGCGTAATGCCGAGCCGCCCGATCTGGAAACGGCTCGTGGTGTTATCGACAAGTTGTTCTTCAGCGAACAGCGCTATGACCTCGGTGAAGTAGGCCGTTATCGCATCAACAAGAAACTGGGTCTCGAAAGCGAACTCAGTGTGCGTGTGCTCACCAAGGAGGACATCATCTGTATCATCAAGTACCTCATCGAGCTGGTGAATTCCAAGGCTGATGTGGATGATATCGACCACTTGAGCAACCGTCGTGTACGCACCGTAGGTGAGCAGCTCTATAGCCAGTTCGGCGTAGGTCTCGCTCGCATGGCCCGCACCATCCGTGAGCGCATGAACGTGCGAGACAATGAGGTGTTCACGCCTACCGATCTGATCAATGCCAAGACCCTGAGCTCGGTGATCAACTCGTTCTTCGGAACGAACCAGTTGAGCCAGTTCATGGACCAGACCAATCCGCTCGCGGAGATCACCCACAAGCGCCGCCTCTCGGCTCTTGGACCCGGAGGTCTTAGCCGCGAACGTGCTGGCTTCGAAGTGCGAGACGTTCACTACACGCACTATGGGCGATTGTGCACGATCGAGACACCTGAAGGCCCGAACATCGGACTGATCAGCTCGCTTTGTGTATTCAGCAAGATCAACAACCTCGGTTTCATTGAGACCCCATACCGTACCGTGAAGGACGGAAAGGTGGATGTGAACGGGGATGTTGTGTACATGAGCGCCGAGGAGGAAGACAACAAGGTGATCGCGCAAGCGAACGCCAATTTGAAGGCGGATGGCGGTTTCGATACCAAACGCGTGAAGGCCCGGCAAATGGGTGACTTCCCAGTGGTGGAACCGAAGGAATTGGAATTGATGGACGTAGCGCCGAACCAGATCGCTTCCATCGCTGCCAGCCTTATCCCGTTCTTGGAGCACAACGATGCCAACCGCGCGTTGATGGGCTCGAACATGATGCGTCAAGCCGTTCCATTGTTGCGCCCAGAGGCGCCTGTGGTCGGTACCGGTCTCGAAGAACTGGTAGCACGCGACAGCCGTGTGTTGCTGACCGCCGAGGGCGATGGCATCGTGAAGAGTGTGGATGCCGATCGGATCCTTATCGATTACAAGCGCACGGACGATGAGCGTACGGTGAGCTTCGAGGGTGATGAGAAGGAGTACAAGCTCACCAAGTTCATGAAGACGAACCAGAGCACCTGCATGAACCTTCGCCCGCTCGTCCGCAAGGGCGATAAGGTGACCAAGGGGCAGACGCTTTGCGAGGGCTACAGCACAGAAGACGGCGAATTGGCCATCGGTCGCAACCTGGTAGTGGCCTTCATGCCATGGAAAGGGTTCAACTTCGAGGATGCCATCGTGATCAGCGAGCGCGTTGCCCGCGAAGACATGTTCACCTCGATCCATATTGATGAATACAATATGGAAGTTCGCGATACCAAGCGCGGCTTGGAAGAACTGACCAGCGACATTCCGAACGTAAGCGAAGAAGCAACGAAGGACCTCGACGAGAATGGCCTGATCCGCATTGGTGCCGAGATCAAGGAAGGGGATATCCTGATCGGCAAGATCACGCCGAAAGGAGAGACCGACCCTTCCCCAGAGGAGAAGTTGCTGCGTGCCATCTTCGGCGATAAGGCCGGTGATGTGAAGGATGCCTCGATGAAGGCTCCCCCAAGCACCCGTGGTGTCGTGATCGATAAGAAGCTCTTCAGCCGTGCCATCAAGGACAAGAAATCCAAGGGTAACGAGAAGGGCATTCTGGACCAGATCGACAGGGAGCAGGACAAAGAGCTTGGTGATCTGAAGACCTTGTTGGTGGACAAGCTGATGAAATTGATCGGCGGCCTCAGCAGCAATGGCGTCAGCAACAAGTACAAGGAAGAGCAGATCAAGAAAGGCGTGAAGTTCAGCCCGAAGGTGTTGATGGGCGTGGATTACGTCACTATCGATCCAACGGAATGGACCACCGAGAAGAAAGTGAACGAACTGGTGCGCCAGCTCATTCACAACTGGTCCATCCGCTACAATGACATCAGCGGTTCATACAAGCGCAAGAAGTTCCAGGTAAGCATCGGTGATGAATTGCCTACGGGTATCGTGAAGTTGGCCAAGGTGTACATCGCAGCCAAGCGCAAGCTGGCCATCGGTGATAAAATGGCCGGCCGACATGGTAACAAGGGTATCGTATCCCGCATTGTGCGCGATGCCGATATGCCGTTCCTGGAAGATGGTTCTCCTGTTGACATCGTGCTGAATCCGCTCGGTGTACCAAGCCGGATGAACTTGGGCCAGATCTACGAGACTGTTCTCGGCTGGGCTGGCTTGAAGTTGGGTCGCAAGTATGCCACCCCGATCTTCGATGGTGCCACCATTGACGAGATCAACAAAGAGACCGACGAGGCCGGTGTTCCGCGCTTCGGAAAAACATACCTCACGGACGGTGGCACGGGCGAGCGTTTCGACCAGCCAGCAACTGTTGGGGTGATCTACATGCTCAAACTCGCCCACATGGTGGACGACAAGATGCACGCGCGTTCCATTGGACCGTACAGCTTGATCACCCAGCAGCCGTTGGGTGGTAAAGCACAGTTCGGTGGTCAGCGTTTCGGTGAGATGGAAGTATGGGCGTTGGAGGCCTTTGGTGCCGCCAATCTCCTGCAAGAGATCCTTACCGTGAAGAGCGATGACGTGATCGGCCGTGCCAAGGCCTATGAAGCCATCGTGAAAGGCGAACCCCTGCCCGCGCCGGGGATCCCTGAGTCGTTCAACGTGTTGCTCCACGAACTGCGTGGCCTCGCTTTGAATATCAGCCTGGAGTCCGAAACCGAGAAAGTCTAACGTCGAGCCGTACCCATGACAATGATGAAGAAAGAGGTGAGGATCACCTCTCAGTTCGACAAGATCGTCATCAGCCTCGCCAGCCCGGAACAGATCCTGGAGCGCAGCCACGGTGAAGTGATCAAACCTGAAACGATCAACTATCGTACCTACAAGCCGGAACGCGATGGTTTGTTCTGCGAGCGCATCTTCGGTCCTGTAAAGGACTTCGAATGCCATTGCGGCAAGTACAAGCGTATCCGCTACAAGGGGATCGTTTGTGATCGTTGCGGTGTAGAGGTAACGGAGAAGAAGGTGCGTCGCGAGCGCATGGGGCATATCCAGTTGACCGTGCCTGTTGCACACATCTGGTATTTCCGCTCACTCCCGAACAAGATCGGCTACCTGCTGGGTATGCCCACCAAGAAGCTCGATCAGATCATCTACTACGAGCGTTATGTGGTGATCAGCGCCGGTACCGCCAAGAACAAAGAAGGTGTTCCCTTGCAGCAACTCGACTTCCTCACCGAAGAAGAGTATCTGGATACCATGGAGCAGGTTGGTAAAGACAACCAGTACCTGGATGATGCCGATCCGAACAAGTTCATCGCCAAAATGGGCGCTGAATCCTTGCATGACCTCTTGAAGCGGTTGGATCTGGATGCTGTCAGTTATGATCTGCGGCACAAGGCCAACACGGAGACCAGTCAGCAGCGCAAGAACGAAGCGCTGAAGCGATTGAACGTGGTGGAGGCTTTCCGTGATGCTAATTCGCGTCGCGACAACAAGCCGGAGTGGATGATCATCAAGGTCGTTCCCGTTATTCCACCTGAATTGCGCCCACTGGTCCCCTTGGATGGTGGACGTTTCGCAACGAGCGACTTGAACGATCTGTATCGCCGCGTGATCATCCGTAACAACCGTTTGAAGAGGTTGGTGGAGATCAAAGCGCCAGAGGTGATCCTGCGCAACGAGAAGCGTATGCTTCAGGAGGCTGTTGATAGCCTCTTCGACAACAGCCGCAAGAGCAGCGCGGTGAAGAGCGAAAGCAACCGCCCACTGAAGTCCTTGAGCGATTCGCTCAAAGGCAAACAAGGCCGCTTCCGCCAGAACTTGCTGGGTAAGCGTGTTGACTACAGTGCTCGTTCCGTGATCGTTGTGGGTCCGGACCTGAAATTGCACGAATGCGGTCTTCCGAAGGACATGGCCGCAGAGCTCTTCAAGCCGTTCATCATCCGTAAGCTTATCGAGCGCGGTATTGTGAAGACGGTGAAGAGCGCGAAAAAGATCGTGGACAAGAAGGAGCCGGTGATCTGGGATATTCTGGAGAACGTGCTGAAGAGCCACCCTGTGCTTCTCAACCGTGCACCAACGCTTC
Source organism: Flavobacteriales bacterium (assembly GCA_031410075.1). Lineage (GTDB taxonomy): Bacteria > Bacteroidota > Bacteroidia > Flavobacteriales_F > PHOS-HE28 > PHOS-HE28. Next base: position 7,735 of record JANNYL010000146.1, on the reverse strand, counting down.
ACCGCCTTGGTATCCAAGCCTTCCAGCCAAAGCTGATCGAGGGCAAGGCTATCCAGCTGCACCCGCTCGTGTGTACTGCGTTCAACGCTGACTTTGACGGTGACCAAATGGCTGTGCACGTGCCCCTGGGGCATGCAGCCATCATGGAAGCACAACTGCTCATGTTGGCCAGCCATAACATCCTGAACCCTGCCAACGGTGCGCCTATCGCGGTACCTAGCCAGGACATGGTGCTTGGTCTGTACTATATGACCAAAGGTCGCAAGAGCGAGAAGGGCCATCCGATGCGCGGCGAAGGCCGAATTTTCTACAGCAGCGAAGAAGTGCACATCGCACGCAACGAAGGCAAGGTGGACCTGCACGCTTGGATCAAGGTGCGTTGGTACAATGCCAAAACGGGCAAGAACGAGATGATCGAGACCACCGTTGGTCGCGTTCTGTTCAACGAGGTGGTGCCTATGGAAGTGGGTTACATCAATGAACTGCTCACCAAGAAATCATTGCGCGACATTATCGGTCGTGTGATGAAGGAGGGTGGTACCTCAAAAGCCGCGAAGTTCCTGGACGATATCAAGGAGCTCGGCTTCATGAACGCCTTCCAAGGTGGCCTCTCCTTCAATTTGTTGGACGTGGTTGTGCCTGATGAGAAAGAGAAGTTGGTGAAAGCAGCGCAAGCTGAAGTGGACGAGGTGATGGGCAACTACAACATGGGCCTTATCACCAACAACGAGCGATACAACCAGACTATCGACATCTGGACCCACACCAACAGCAAGCTCACCTTCACGCTCATGGAGCGCTTGAAGACGGACAACCAGGGGTTCAATTCCATCTACATGATGATGGACTCCGGTGCCCGTGGTTCCAAGGAGCAGATCCGTCAGCTCAGTGGTATGCGTGGTCTGATGGCGAAGCCGCAAAAAAGCGGTGCGGGTGGTGGACAGGATATTATCGAGAACCCGATCCTATCGAACTTCAAGGAAGGTCTGTCCATCCTGGAGTACTTCATCTCTACCCACGGTGCCCGTAAAGGTTTGGCCGATACGGCGCTGAAGACCGCTGATGCTGGTTACCTCACCCGCCGACTGGTGGATGTGGCACAGGACGTTGTGATCACCAATGACGATTGCGGAACCCTCCGCGGTCTGGTGGCTTCGGCATTGAAGAAGAACGAAGAGATCGTGGAAAGCCTCTACGATCGTGTTTTGGGTCGTAGTGCTGTGCATGATGTTTACCACCCACAAACCGGCGATCTGCTGGTGAAGAGTGGCGAGCAGATCACGGAAGACGTGGCTCGTGCAATTGCCGATAGCCCGATCGAGGAAGTTGAGATCCGCAGCGTACTTACCTGCGAGCAGCGCTTGGGCGTTTGTGCCAAGTGTTACGGCCGCAACCTCGCGACCGGTCGCATGGTGCAGACGGGAGAGGCGGTTGGTGTTATCGCCGCCCAATCGATCGGTGAGCCTGGTACACAGCTCACACTGCGTACGTTCCACGTGGGTGGTGTTGCTGGAAAAATCACCGAGGATAGCCAGATCGTTGCGAAATACGACGGTAAGCTCGAGATCGAAGAGTTGCGTACGGTGAAGAAGAAGGACAAGAAAGGCGCAGAAGCCGAAGTGGTGATCAGCCGCAGCTCGGAAATGCGCATCGTGGACAATAACACCGGTATCGTTCTCACGACGAGCAATATTCCTTACGGAGCGTTCCTGTATGCCAAGGGTGGCAAGAACGTGAAGAAGGGAGACATGATCTGTAATTGGGATGCTTACAACGCTGTGATCATCTCCGAACTCGCAGGTACGTTGTCCTTCGAGAGCGTTGAGGAAAGCGTGACTTTCCGTGAGCAGATCGACGAGCAAACGGGCTTCACGGAGAAAGTGATCGTGGAGAGCCGCGACAAGAAGAAGAACCCTACGATCAAGATCATCGATGCCAAGAGCAAGGAGGAAGTGAAGAGCTACTCCCTGCCTGTTGGTGCTCACATCATCGTGAACGAAGGTCAGAAGATCGAAGCCGGGGATATCCTGGTAAAGATCCCCCGTAGCTCCGGCAAGGGTGGTGACATCACCGGTGGTTTGCCGCGTGTAACGGAGCTCTTCGAAGCACGTAACCCGAGCAATCCTGCTGTGGTAAGCGAGATCGATGGTATCGTGAGCTACGGCAAGATCAAGCGTGGTAACCGCGAGATCATCGTGGAAAGCCGCACTGGCGAGCACAAGTATTACCTCGTGCCGCTGAGCAAGCACATCCTGGTGCAAGAGAACGACTTCATTAAAGCTGGTCAACAGCTCAGTGATGGTTCCATTGCTCCTGCTGACATCCTGGACATCCAGGGCCCAACCCGCGTTCAGGAATACCTGGTGGACGAGGTGCAGGAAGTGTATCGTATGCAGGGTGTGAAGATCAACGACAAGCACTTCGAAGTGATCGTGCGCCAGATGATGCGGAAAGTGGAGATCGAAGATCCGGGCGATACCCGATTCCTCGAGCGCCAAGCCGTGCAGAAGGCGGATTTCATGGAGGAGAACGATGACATGTACGACAAGATGGTGATCACCAATGCCGGTGACAGCGCCACCTTGAAGGAGGGCCAGATCCTTTCAGCCCGCAAGCTGCGCGATGAGAACAGCGTGTTGAGGCGTAAGGACTTGAAGCTTGCTGAAGCCCGCCATGCAACACCGGCCACCAGTCGCCAGTTGTTGATGGGTATCACGCGTGCTTCGCTCCAGACCGATAGCTTCATCAGCGCGGCATCTTTCCAAGAGACCACCAAGGTGTTGAACGAAGCTGCTGTTGCGGCCAAGGAAGACAACCTGAAAGGCCTCAAGGAGAACGTGATCGTGGGTCACCTGATCCCTGCTGGTACCGGCAGCCGCCGCTTCCAGAAGAACCTGGTTTATGGCAAGGAGGAATACACCAAAATGATGTCCGAGCGCCTTACCGCGCAGGAGGTCGAAGAATGAGCGAGAAATCTGAAATCTGAAAATTGAAGGCTGAAACTGGAGACCCGTTAGCATTCGTCGTGCTCGGTTTCCGGTTTCGGCTTTCTCTTTTCATATCTCCTTGATCCATGGCAGATCCAAAAGAACAACCACGCCCCAACCAACTGAACATCGAGATCAGTGAGGAGGTGGCCGATGGTATTTATAGCAACCTAGCGATCATCACGCACAGCAATTCGGAATTCGTTCTGGATTTCGTGCGCGTGATGCCCGGTGTGCCCAAAGCCAAGGTGCGCGCCCGCGTGCTCCTTACTCCACAGCATGCCAAGCGCCTTATGCGCGCCCTTGCGGACAATATCCAGAAGTTCGAAGCGGTTCACGGTAATATCCGCGAAACGGAGATGCCGGAGATCCCGATGAATTTCGGTGGACCTACCGCGCAGGCGTAAGGAGACTTCTACTTAACGAAGAGCCCTCGACCATGTCGGGGGCTTTTTTGTTGCGTGCGGCTCTAAATCGGCTTGGCCGCCCGGATGGAGGAACGGAACGCGAGCATCCCAAGCAGTGCAACCAGAGACCATGTCATCCAGTAAGACTTGATATACGTGTCCCCAATTTTTTCCAGACCCAAGGCTATTTGTTCGCTAACCGTCGGTTCCGCGCGAACGATGCAGGACCTATTCGTTCCACAGTCCAGAAAGAAGATGTCGTCGTCCGCCTTCGTGTTTTTCGGTTCGGGCTCGGGATAGTGCAATGCCCAAAGATTGTGGTCGTCCAGTTCCCATCTTATCACGGTTTCTCGGCATATGTCGAACGCCTTAATGATGGTGGCATATCTCGTGTCCGGTCCGAACTTGACATGGATGCCGCGCGTGGTATCACCGAGGCTCTCCAGTTCTCTGAGCGAATCGTGGAAGGCGAGCAGTGTCGCGTCGATCTCGTTCTGCGGGCCGCTGCACAACAACTCGGTCCATTCATGCCTGAGTTCTCTCGGTGTCGGGAATGGATATGAACCCCGTTGGTCTTTCGGCACCGGAAATGACATGGTGATGCAAAACTCCTGCTCCCAAACGCCTTGTCGGTAGATGTACCACACGCACAAGGGAAGCAGCAGCCCAAGGCTCCAGATGCCAGGTATGTACGTTAATCCTTTCATAGCTGGAGTACAACGCTGAGAATCGACTCACTCTTGCCTCGCTAGGGATAAATCACCTACCCGAACTTTAAGCCATGGTCCTGCGAAAGCCTCGTGGATCGCAACTGAGGGACCCTAAAAACGCTCACCGCAACACCGTCACATGCCCCACCGCTTGTTTGTATTCTCCAAGCGTACCACGCACATCCTCCACAAAGCGGTACCGGAGTTCCCATATGTAGACCTCTGACTTCGCGGGTGACCCGCTAATGGTGCCGTCCCATAAAGCACCACCATCCACGCCCGACCAAACAGGTTGGCCCCAGCGATCGAATATCGAAAGTTCCACATCGGCCAATAGATGACCGGAGGGCCCGAAGAAGTCGTTGATGCCATCGCCGTTCGGGGTAAACGTGTTGGGTATGAAGAGTTGTGGTGGGCAGTACTCCAATACGTTGATCGAGTCGGTCAACGAGCAATCAAAGAGAGTGGTGATGGTCACGCTGTACCAACCATAGCTGTTCACATCGATCATTCGGTTTTCCTCATCGGTGCTCCAAGCATAGGTACATCCGTTGTTGGCAGCATCCAACCGGGTTTTGTTGGGTGGGTAGTTGAAGCAGGCAACCACTTCTTCCTCCTCCAAGGGTTCCGGGAGCGGGTGGAAGGTCACGAACACTAAATCGCGCGTGGTGCAGAAACCATTGTCCACATCCACCCAGATGTTGGTGCCGGTGGTCACGGTGATCTGCGGTGTGTTGGCCCCGGTGTTCCATGCGAAGCTGCTGCCCGCATTGCCGGCATCCAGGAACAGGGTGTCGCGATCGCAGAGCTCTGTATCCTCGCCTATGTCAACAACGGGGAATTCAATGAACGCGACCACGGCCGAACCTGAACCACTGCACCATCCAGCATTGGTTACCACCACTGAGAACGTGCCATCCACACTATCCAATACCACGGTCTGTGCGGTTTCTCCCGTATTCCACAAGAATGTCGCTCCTGGATTTCCCGCATCCAATACAACGGTTTCGCTGATACAGACCTCCACGTCATTCAATTGAACTACTGGAACTGGATCGTACGTGATAAGGATCGTATCGCTCCCCGCGCATCCAAACGCATCCTCCACCGCCACCCAATACGTGTCCTCCGTGCTCACATTGATGTTCTGGCCAACGGCTCCCGTGCTCCACGTATACGTACCACCCGAAATACCCGCATTCAGGCTCCAGATCTCGCCCTCGCACAGGGAAGTATCAGCACCCAATTGAACCACTGGGAGTACATGAACGAAGACCTGTGTGCTGTCCTCAGCACTGCAACCGAACGCATTGGTCACCGTAACCGTGTAGGTGGCCGCCGTATTCGCGGTGATCGATTGCGTCTGTGCACCGGTGCTCCATAGATGGTTGTCCGCTGCATTGCCTGCGTCCAAGATCACGCTCTCGCCTATGCACAGATCCTCTTGCGCTGGCAAAGTGATCAACGGTGCAGGAGATACAGCGACCACGATGGTGTCGATACGCACACAGCCATTGTTGTCCACTTCAGCCCAGTACGTTCCGGCCAAGCTCACTGTTTGCGTGGCGGCGTTGCTATTGTTCTGCCAGGTCACATTACCGACGGGAACGGAAGTCGCATCGAGTACCAGGGACGTTCCTGCGCAGATGGTCACGTCCGCGCCGAGATCGAAAACAGGGGGCGCGGATACATCCACGTGAAGGGTGTCTGTTGCGTTGCAATCCACGCCGGTCACCGTTACCCAATAGTCACCTGACGTGGTGACGGTGAATGTGGGTCCTGTTGACCCATCCTGCCAGGCATAGGTCGCATTCGTTTGGGTGACATCAAGCGCCAGCGCGTCACCCGTGCAAAGGGCCGCGTCGGCGCCAAGGTCCGCCGTGATCGTACATGCATCGCTGGAATAGGCGAGCACCATCAGCCAGATGTGGTTGTCCCCACCTCCGCTGCAGTGATCGTATTGTACGTTCACGCTATTGCTTCCGTTGATCACCAATCCATTGATATCGCTTACCACGTCGGTATTATTGATCGCCTGATCCGCATTGTCATCGCCCAGACCGGTTACCGCGCCATTCGCGTAGGCCATACAGCCCATCGAACCCCACGTCAGATCCGCTGAGTTGAAATCGCCACCCCAGAATGATCCCAGCAAGGTTCCGTTAACCGTGATGGATTCGCAATCGGTGCCTGCTGACGCATAACCGCCCAACGTAGCGAAACCGATCCCGTTCGCGGTCAATAAGGGAGCTGCCGTATTCAGGACAAAGAAGTTGCTAGGTCCGGCATCCTGATCGTTGAAGTAGAGTTCCACATTGATGGATGTTGCGCCCACCAGTTCGTAACCGATCACGAGGTAGAATTCCGTCCAGGTGTTGCTTATCTGACTGGATTGGAAGGGGACCGTGATGGTGTAGTTCGTTATTGTGGCATTGATGTCGGCGGTAACGTCAATCGCATGCACGCCTGACAGCCCGCCATAGGCGGTGTTGAAGAGCGGGCCTGCGAGGTTGCCCGCATTGAACGTGTACGGGATTCCGTTCATGTCCACGGTGATGTCGGCTGCCGCTCCTACCTGTGTGCCGAAAAAATAGGCCTGGTGAATGGTGCAACCAACAGGTAAGGGCATGTTGAAGCTCCCACTTCCCTGGCCCACCGTGCCCACTTCGAAGCCGCCCGTCAGGAGCCCACCATTGAACTGGTCGCTCCAGAACGTGACTTGGGCTGTGGCCATTTGCGTGATGACCAGCAACGGGAAGTACTTGATCCAAGGTGCGATCCTCACGTTGGGGCTTTGGGTTATGCAAGGTAGACGCATTGATCCACGTATCCGTTCGCCGGTGCAGATCTATTCCTGTGCCCGCTGCGTAAAGATCACGTACCCGAAACTCGCGCTGAAGACCCAGGGTTTAGCGAGTCCATCGATGTAGCTCGTGTTGAGCCAAACCGGTCCAAGCGGGCTCTGCCAGATCAATGAACCACTTCCGATGAAGCTCCGCTCGCTGATGGCCGTGCCTTCTTCGGCTTGGTCCGTGTTATTGCGCTCAATGGCTTTGTAAGGTTGAAAAGCATAGGCCTCGAGTCGCAAGTCGAACTTGTTCTTGGCCACAGCGATTATCGCACGCGCTCCGCCGGCCAGGTATTGCTGTGCTCTGAAATTATCCAGGAAGTACGTCCTGCTCTCGGGTGTGGGCTGAAAGACCGGTGAACGAAGCAATGAAGCCGTGTAGTTCTGGAAAAAATCCTGTGTGCTGAACACCCCTTCGATGAGCATGCCGAATCGCACTCTTTTCCGGGGCAGGAAATACTTGTCCAGCGTGACTTTCGCGATGAACCAATCATGTTGTTTGCTTCGCGACAACCGATCCGTGTAGGTTGTCCCCGGATCCGTGCGTTCTTCTCCGCTCACGTATCGCAATTCAGCCCGGAACAGTTCACCAGCGTTCGGATGCTGTTTGCGATTGAGGCTGTTGCGCTCCAACAAAACTCCTCCGGTCATATGGTAGAAGTTCGTAACATCGGCAGTGTCCCTGCTACCGAAATCTTCGGTCTGGTAATATTCATCGGTGGTTTGCGCGTACTTGGCATCCAATCGCAACAGCCCTTTGTTGCCCACGGCCATTCCGGCGTT
>JANNYL010000145.1:0-1342 GCA_031410075.1 Flavobacteriales bacterium | reverse complement strand
TTGGGCGTCTCTTTGCGCTGTTTGTCTTTGTTCTCCACGTTGTTGTTCGCCGATCAGGCTACGTTCTCGTATGTGTTGCGGATGGAGTCGCTCCAAAGCTGTTCCAATCCGTAATGTTCCCGCTTGCTCTTATGGAAGATGTGTACCACGATATCCACGTAATCGAGCAGGATCCATCCTTTCGTTTCCTGTCCTTCACTATGCCATGGTTTTTCGCTAGCCTGCTCCAGGGTACACTTCTCGATACTTCTGGCTATGGCATCGACCTGAGTATCACTATCACCATGGCAAATGATGAAATGATCGCTTATCGTATTGGGCACATTTCGCAGATCCAAATCAACGATGTCCTTGCCTTTCACTTCTTGGATCCCGCTCACAATGGCATCCAAAAGCCGATTTTCCGTTCGTGCGATCTTGAGTTTTTTCATCCCGTCTATCTTGCAACGATCAAAAGTACGTTGAATGCACGCGTGGTATGAAGCGAAGTGAGATGGAGCATAATGCAGGATCCCGGAGCATGCGAACGCGCATCATTGGTCAAGAGTTCATTGAACTCGATTCGGTGGACAGTACCAACAAGTACGCTGCCGAACTGCTCACGAAGAAGAAAGCCGCGCACGGAACTGTCATACTGGCCCACGAGCAAACGATGGGGCGTGGGCAACGAGGCCGTATTTGGAGAAGCTCCAAAGGGCTGGACATAGCAACCAGTGTGGTTTTGCTGCCTATCGGGCTGGCTGCGCAGGAGCAGTTCGTCCTTTCGAAGATCGCCGCCTTGGCCGTACATGACGTTGTGGCCGAGGCTATGTTGGTCTCCGTAGGTCGTTCTGCTGATCGGGTGCGTATCAAGTGGCCGAACGATGTACTTGTTGATCGCCGTAAGGTCGTGGGCATTCTGATCTCCAACGAGGTGTTGGGAGGCCAAGTGATCAGTAGCGTTATCGGTATCGGGATCAATGTGAACAGCAGCGACCTCGATGCTGACTTCAACGCGACCAGTTTGCGCATGGAGACGGGAATTGAGCTGGACCGGATGCGAATTGTCGAACACCTGTGCCAACGGCTGGAACACTGGCTGGATATCCAGGCAACCAGCCCACAGCCCATTCATTCAAAATATGCCGAGTTGCTTTGGCACAAAGGCCGTTTTACTGATTTTGAACTGGATGGACTGCCTTTCAGCGCGCGGCCAATGGATGTTGACCCTGAGGGCAGGTTAATGGTGGAGGACGAGAACGGTGCGGTGAAAGCCTATGGGCTGGAAAGACTGAGATTCGGGGCCAGATAGTCCCTGCCGCTGGGCACGATCGTTGGTCCGCTTGGGACCACTTTTAGGGCC
>JANNYL010000144.1:0-10221 GCA_031410075.1 Flavobacteriales bacterium | reverse complement strand
CCCAGTCGCAGTCCTTGATCTTCGGTAGGTCATCGTCGAAATTGCCGGTGCTGATGCGCTTGGCGAAGCGCTTGTCGTAGATGGGCGAGGGGCTGCTCTTCAGCGCAGCGGCCAGGGCATCGTTGACGATCTTGTTCCTGTCCGTGCCTTCCTTCGGAACGATATCGAGCAGCAGTACTTCGGCGCCCACATTGGCGAAGTGGCACGCGATGCGGCTGCCCATGACGCCGCTACCTAGCACGGCGATCTTTCTGATCTGTCTGTTTGCCATCAGGCGAAGAGTTGTTCGTGTTCGAGTATGCGGTCCAGTTCCGTCATTACCTGGCGGAAGCTCTCCAATTGTTTTTGCGTGAAGCGGCTCTGAACAGCCTTGTTGAATTTCACAACCGTGTCCCGGCTCACATCGCGCATCTGCTTGCCTTTCGCCGTGAGGTGGATGCGCACCACACGCTTATCCTCCTTGCAGGAGACCCGTTTGATGAGCCCTTCCTCCTCCATGGTCTGCAGGATCCGCACGAGGCTGCGGCTCTCCTGGCCCATCTTCGGGCCGAGCTTCGTGCTGGGCGTGCCCTCCGGATCGATGTTCAACAGGATCTGCCCGATGGCCATGCTCCCGCCGTATTTGGCGGCCTCGCTGTTGTAGATGCGCGAGATGCGGCTCCACACTTTTCGAATGGGGAAGTCGATGGTTTCTTCGGGCTTCATCACAAGTTGACTTCGGCTCCCAATGTACGTTCAAAGTAGTATGCGCGCATACAGTATACTGTGCTTAACGGGCACGGAACTTCCCAGAACGAAAAAAGGCACACCAGACATGCTGGTGCGCCTTTCTGGTTTTGTGTGCTTAGAGCTTATCGCAGAAGATCCACGTACCCGTGATATTCCACGTCACCGACGGTGATCCGGTAGAAATAGGCGGTTTGTGCACACTCGCTTCCCGAACTGTTCTTTCCGTTCCATCCCAATGATCCGTTGTCGGTTTCGTACAGGAACTTGCCCCAACGATCATAAATGCGCATAAGCACACAGGCTGACATGTCTTGTTGGCTGGCCAGGATGAACCGGTCGTTCTTGCCATCCCCATTAGGTGAAAAGACATTGGGTATGTAGTACTGGACCGATTGGTCGTAGCTGCCGATCACCAATTGTTGGCTTACCGTATCCGAACACCCGAACTGGTTGGATGCGATCAACGTGATCTCGTTCGTAGTGCTGAAGCCCAACGGCAATATCGTTTCCAGTGACCCGATGGAGGAGAGTTGGGAATTCACATACCACAGTTGCTGCCCACCTTGTGGCAAGATGTCGAAGACCTTCGCCGTGATCCCCGTGCAAAAAGTATCCAGATCGAGAGCGAATGAGGCTTCAGGAGCATCTTGCGCAAAGACATCGAGATCGATCGTCCATGTGCATTGGGCGTCTACAGCCACAAGTTCAAGAGTCCCTATTCCACTACCAGGCCATTCGACGGAGATGCATGGATCGGTCAAGGTTGAAGTGGTGGTTCCATTGGTGACGCTCCATTGGTATGCAGCGCCAGCCGGGCCGTTGAAGCAGTATTCCGCAGCCCCTTGGCCTGCACAAGCAACCGCAGGTCCTGTGATCCCAATAGCACCATCGCGAGGCAAAACTTCAACAGTGATCACTACCTGATAAACGGCGGGTGGGCAGTGGTCGTCGGAAACGAGCAAACTGAACGTGTACGGATCTTGCTGCCCCACAGAGCAAGCCGGTGTCCAACAGAACTGGCTTGTGAGGAGGCTGTCGCCGCTTAGTGGGCCTGTGATCGCTGCTGCAGGTGTGAAAAGGCCATTGTCGAAGATGAGCCCATTCGCGATCAAGTTCAACGTGTCGCCATCCTCATCCGTGAAGGCAAGGGGAAAACAGATGTTATCGCCCGCCACAACTTGGTAGGACGTTGTGATGGTATTGTTTTCCGGTATTGGCGCAATGTTCGGACTGCACGGTGTGCTGAGCAATTGAAGATCACTGCGGGAACGTCCGATAAGCTGGCCGTTCCGGTACTCTCTTACCTCAATGGCCACTACCCAGTTCCCAATGAGCACAGCCCCATATTCCACGGCACCGGTATTCGGGTCGATGTTCGCGTAACCTCCCGCCCCGAATGGTGCGGTTGGGCTATAGCCAGACTGGAACTGCACATCCACTATTGGCCAGTTGAGAATGAACGGAGGAGTTTCAATGCCGCCATTTTCATCCTGAGCGGCGTATGGGATCTCGAAGGAAAAGACCAACGAATCGCCATCTGGATCGGTGGCTGAGGTGTTGAACGAGGTGGTATCGCCAATGCATATGAATGGAACTGGAACTCCACTGAATAGAGGCGATGAGTTCGGAATACTGGTAGGCGGGATGAACGCGTAATAGCCTATCCCTACTTCGCCCGGCAGCACGAGATTGTCAATGGCTTCGTTGCGCGCGTAAGCTTGGAAGTAGAGGTGGTAGCCACTTGCACTTGCCGGCAGGATCACTTCGCCATCGAACAGGCTTTCCTCAATACACTGTCCTTCACCCACGCTACAGCCTTCGGGCAAAGGGGGGGTAATGATGTTGAACGTGCTCAGGAAAATGTTCCCGGTCGTCAGCAGGATCTTGGCTGCGTTCGGGTTGTTAGGGTCTTCGTCGTATACGCCCACAGGCAAGGGGGTCGTTGTGTTCCCCCCGAGCACATCGATGATGCTTGGAAAGCTCGAAGAAGTGCCGCAGTTGATGTACAACCGTAGTTTCAGTTTGTACCTGAATTGGCCGCTGCCCGGTGCGGTTTCACCAATGAATTCGTAGCCTAGATCGCCCCCGACCAAGTGGGTGGCTCGAACTTCGGGTAGTGTGAACAGGAAAGTCACCAGCGCGAGCAGACGGATGGTGCCGATCAATTTGTTCCAATTTCTTCTGTTCCTGTTCTGCATACTTGCGAAGATGACGTATTTCAAGGAGTATCGCGGCTTGATGACGACTCCCTGGCTTCATTCGCCGCTTTGGCGCTTAATTTGCCCTTCATTCAAAAAGCCATGAATTACCTGCGTCACTTTTTCCTCTTTGTGATCCTTGGTCTGCTTTTGGGTTGCACCAAAGACGAGGAAACCACGCCAGATACTCCTCCGGTCGAGTCTGGCCCGCGATTGATCCTCAAGTTCAAATTCGATAGTACGCAGGTGCGGTTGAACGCATTCGGACTTGCCAGTACCGTTCCCGCTGGTCATGCCGCTCAAAGCCCGAAATTCAATCGCATGAGCGCCCATTATGCCGAATTCGCGCCTATGCCCTTTACACCACTGGGTGGTGGCGATGTCGTTTACCTGGCTCCTGAGACGAACGCGGGCGGTGCCACTGCCATTGACTTTGACCAAAGTGTGGAAGTGGCTGATAACGGAGAGTTCCTCAACATCCCGTTGACCGACCTGGATACGGGTTCGTACCAATGGTTGCGGGTTTCGCTGGCATACCAGAACTACGATATCCGACTTTCCGCATTTGGAACTCCACTTCAAGGCACGATCGCTTCCTTCATTGGTTACAACACTTACATCGGGTCGTACATGATCCAGGATAGTGTTGTTCATGTGAACGGCAATCGTTTGCAGGGCTATTGGGGCTTCGAAGTGGATTCACCCTTTGCTCCAGTCTTTACCGGCCAGGCCCCTGGAACCACGGTCGTGAATCCCTTGTTCGGCACCTCGCCAATACCGTCTGGATCATGCGTTGTAACCGGTCAATTCGGAACGCCTTTGCACATAACCGGCAATGAGACCAATGATGTTGTGATCGTGGTATCGCTCAGCACCAACAAGAGTTTCGAGTGGGTTGAGCATGGCGGCAATACGATCTACCAGCCGTTGGAAGGAGATACTGTTGTTGACATGGGCATTCGCGGAATGATCCCGATCGTGCAGTAGCTCTCAAACAGGTCCGTTCGAGACAATCGCGATGCCGTTGATCACCAATGCCGCCTTGCCCTCGGAGCATTGGTAACGAAGGCTGCTGGTGGGTAGAACGACTTCCCGATGTCCTTGCATGTCATCGTAGAGTTGGAGACTATCACCGCTGAAGCTGATCGTGAAGTTGCCGTTCATCCCGTTCACGATGGCTCGTGGTCCGATGTTCGTTCGCCATTGAAAGGTGCTGTCATCGGATGTCTTCCAATCGCGTTGTGCCACATCGAGGAACCCGAGCGAATGGAATTTCTGGTCTTTGAGCCAGAAGGCTTCCTGGCCCCAACTTTCACGCTCACCCATGTTCGCCAGCAGGATCCAGCCATCTTCTTTATTGCCCGTGCTGAAGAACGAGGGCAGCATGGTTTCACTGTCGTAACCTGGTTTCGAGAACGCGACCACTTCGGCGCTGCTATCCACTGAAGGTCGGTAGAGGCAGAGGCGGATGCCCTCACGTGTTTCTTCCTTGTTCGAGGCCACCATGATGAAAGTGCCGTCGCCGAGGTCGAAGGTGGTCTGTATCAACAAGGTGTCATGCTTCACATTATCGTCCAGGCCCGGCAGATCCACCAACTTCCACAATGGGCCGGTGGCCGTGCTTTCCGCCACATCAGTCGTTGCCCCTTTGGGGTTACCAGTGCCGCAGCCGATCAGGGTGATAACTACACCGATAGCAAGAAAGGATCTCATCAGTCAACAGGAACAACGGCGCCGCTGCCTTGCACATTCGATGTGACTTGCGGTTTGCCCCGATAACGCACATCGCCACTTCCGTTCACATCAGCCTTCAACTCACTGATCGCGGTAATGTCGACACTTCCACTACCGTTTATACTGGCTTCCACGGCATTAGCGCTCAGCCCTTGTGCGTGCACATCGCCACTGCCAACAACACCCGCTTCGAATTCGGTGCATGTGCCGTTCAAGGTGATACTTCCGCTTCCTGCGATCTCAGCATTCACCTCTTTGTCATTCACGCCGGTAACAACAATATCACCACTCCCCGCTACACTGAACGTACTGCTACCGCTTCCGAAAACATCCGCGCTGTGTATGTCGCCCGATCCTTCGGTCGCCAAGGAAGAAAGCAAGTTCGTCGTGATGTAAACCGCGAATTCCTTGCTCGTATTGAAACAATCGTCCGTGCCGATCTTCCATACGCCATGCTGCACATCGGTGTTCATCAAGGCGATGAGTTCAGGCTGGCCAACGACCTCTACCAGTTGTTCGTTCCCTTTGATGATATGAACATCAATTGAGCCTTCCACGACGATGCCATTGAATTCAGCAATGGACAGTGTTTTCTTGATCGTATTGCCCGTTCCGGTAACACAATCAGAGCCGCTCCATGTCATCTGGCAGGAGCTGAGCAGGCCCACGGCAACTACCCCGGCCCAAGTCTTGTTACTCTTCATCGGTTCAGGTAAACGTTACCGTTGAAGCTCATTTCCTTCAACGTGATCGTATAGAAGTAGGTCCCGTTCACGCACTGCTCACCCGCGAAATTGCGACCGGTCCAAACAATGTCGTTACCGAAACTGTCGAAGACCTTCTGGCCCCAACGGTTGAACACTTGCATGCTGGTGCACGGGCCTAGTATTCCATTCGTATTGAACGTGAACACGTCGTTCTTGCCATCACCGTTGGGTGTGAAGACGTTCGGGATCTGGTAGTCCACATAGTCATCAAAACTGCTCACCTCGTAAACTTGGGTAATACTGCCCGAGCAGCCGAAGAGATCCGTAACGGTGAGTGTGGCCGTTATTGGACCACCGTAGTCGAAGTAGTGCTGAGGGTTCTGTTCGTTGCTGGTTCCGCCATCGCCGAAGTTCCAAAGCCACTGTGATGCTCCCAGGCTTTGGTCTGTGAAGAAGGCCCGAACCTTGTCGCAACCGGGCTCCAGCCGCACTGTGAACAATGCAACGCCGACGTCTTGCACAGTGATCAGCACCAGATCCTGGTTCGTACACGTGTCGCTCGTGACAGTTACCAAATACTGGGTCGTTTCTGTTGGAACAACTGTTGGATTGCTTGCCGTGGTATCACTAAGACCGGCAACTGGTGACCAAAGAACCGAGGTCCCCGGTATGTTGGTCGGGTTGCCGCCCAGTATGACTTGTTGGCCTGCACAGATATTCTGGTCCGGTCCAGCATCCACTGGTGGGTCAGTGCTCACCAACACTTGCGTTTCATCGCTATCACTGCAACCGTTGCCGTCGGTAATGGTAAGCGTGTACGTGGTTGTTACCACCGGAGATGCCAATGGGGTTGGTACAGTGGAGTTGTTCAGGGTACCGTCATTGGGACTCCAATTCGCCGACCCGCCACCGCTTCCATTCAACTGAACATCGAATCCTGGGCACAGGTATTTGTCCGGTCCTGCATCGGCGTTCGGTAATCCGTTCACCACCACCAGCACTTCGTCGCTGTTCACGCAGTTGTTCGCGTCCGTAAGCGAAACTGTGTAGGTGATCGTTGTAGAAGCGGATGCGATCGGGTTGTTCACGGTCGTCGAACTCAATCCATCGACCGGGCTCCAAATGAATTGACCAGCACCAGTTGCGTTGAGCTGAACACTTCCACCGAGACAGAAGCTGGTATCAGGGCCGGCCGAGATCGCCGGTAATGCGTTCCACGTAACCGTTACATCATCGGCATTTACGCACTGGTTGCCATCGGTAACAACAACAGTGTATGTGGTAGTTGCCAATGGTTGCGCATCAGGGTTGGCATCTGTCGTATTTCCCAAACCAGATGCAGGGCTCCATGAGAACGTACTGCCCAAAGGACCAGTCGGACTTCCACCAATGGTAGTGCCTTGGCCATCACAAACGGCTACGTCAGCACCTGCATCCACCAAAGGCAATTGGTTCACGTTCACGGTGATCGTTCCTGTTCCTGTGCAGCCACTGGCATCCGTTACGAATACTGTGTAGCTCGTGGTTTGTGAGGGGAAGAAAAGTGGATCGCCGATCGTTGGATCCGTGATCGAACCGATCGGAGACCAAGCCCAAGACACGTTGCCGACGTTCACCAATTGGGTGGTGTCGCCAGCGCATATGGTGTTGTTTCCCGTGATGGCTGTATTCGGCACCGTCACGGAAATGGACAACGTCGAACTCGTATCAGCGCAACCTCCTGTTCCGGCTACAGTGTACGTCCAGTCGCCATTCGGATCGGTCGCTGGGTTGAACGTGTCACTGTGCGCCACGTTGTTCGGGTCGGTCCATACGCCGCTATCCGGTGTGCCTCCAAGTGAATCGGTCAACACGAAAGGCAGGCCACTCAGACATGTGCTCACACTCGCATTCGCGCCGGGGTCAGGAGCCGTTGTTACGATAACGGTTACTTGAGCCTGATCATCACTGCAAGGCAACGCGGCCAAGACCAGGTAGGTGAACACTTGTGAAGTGTTTGTAGCCGGATCGAAAATTCCATTGAAAGGCAAATTATTCTCGTCGGTCCAAGTTCCACCTGCATTCGGCGTTCCGCCCAATTCGGTAAACAGGTCTACCGTACCGCTGTTCGAACAAATTGGAAGGAACACGCTCTCACCAGCATCAGCTTCCGGAGTTTCGATCACTGTAACGATCGAGGTATCAGGTGCACAAGGGGATGGCGCTGCTACTGAGTAGATGTATCCACCCGGTAGGCTGGTTCCCGGAGTGTAGAAGCCATCACTCGGTGCTCCATCAGGACCGCTCCATGTGCCACCCACTTGTGGCGACCCCCCCAATAGATTGAACAAGCCGAATGAAAGTCCATCGCCGCAAATCGTGGTAGACCCGTTGGTGCCGGCATTGCTTGGAATACTCACGCTCACGACCATCGAATCTTCCCGGACGCATGTGAGACCGTCGGTTAGCGTGAGCACGTATGTGGTCGTAACCAAAGGTGTTGCTATGGGGTTCGTAGCGAATGCATCGTTCAGTGTTGCAGCCGGTGTCCAACTGTAATTGCCAGGTCCGGTCGCTTGGATCTGAACAGAATCCCCGAGACAAACAGCCAGGTCCGGGCCGGCGTTCGCGTTCGGCAATACGTTCACCGTTACCGTTGTCTGGTCGGTGTTGATGCAAAAATTTCCTCCGGTTACTGTGAGTGTGTAGGTTACCGTGGCTTCTGGATTGGCTGTTGGGTTACCGATCGTGGGATCGCTCAAACCGAAGATCGGTGACCAAAGCAGAGTGCCGCTTCCAGAGCCATTCAGCTGCACGCTTTGCCCTGCACAAATGCTCGTGTCCGCTCCAGCATCCACAGAGGGGATCGCAAGTGCTGTGATCGTCACAGCATCCGAATTCACGCAGGCGTTCGTATCGGTTACCGTAACGATCCAAGTCTGCGCTGTAGTGATGGTGGCAACCGGGTTGGCACTCGTGGCGTTGTTCAAGCCGAGCGCGGGGCTCCAGAGGAAGGTACTTCCAGCGGGGCCAGTTGGTGAGCCGCCAAGCACGGTGTTTTCGTTCACACAAGCACTGCTGTCAAGTCCAGCATCAACAACGGGCAACGGGTTTACAGTCACTCGCACAGTGTCCTGCGCGACACAGGTGAAGTTGTCCGTGAGCGTAACGGTGTAGAGGGTTGAGGTCGCAGGGAATGCGAGTGGGTCAAGAATGTTGGTGGCACTCAGTCCTGCAGGTGGCGACCAAAGCACCGAACCGGTCCCGGTCGCTTGCAGTTGTGCGGTATCACCAGCGCAAATGCTCACGTTGTTCCCAGCATTTACGACAGGAATAGAAACCGTAACGCGCACAGTATCGCGTGCAATGCAACCGGTGTTGCTCACCTGCACGATGTAATCGGTGGTGCTTGTCGGCGATGCATCCGGGTTGGCAAGCGCTCCGTTGTTCAATGAGATCGCTGGTGTCCACGTGTAGCTGCTGGCAACCGGACCGGTAGGGGATCCACCTATCGTTACTGTATCTCCAAGACAGATCGTGATGTCGTTTCCTGCGCTTGCGGCGGGTAACGCAGCAATGTTCACACTGATGCTCACTTGGTCACCCGTGCATCCGAGCGAGTTCACCGCGTTCACCAGAACCGATCCCGCACCCGCAGCACCCCAATCCACCGTAATACTGTTGCTGCCCTGGCCAGATGTGATGGACCCACCGTTCACTATCCACGTGAATACCGCACCATTGATCGTATCTGTGGAATAAACCGTTCCCGTTTGTCCGGTGCATACTTGAAGCGGACCTGTTATATCGTCCGGCCCGGTGAACGGAACCACGTTCACCTGAAAGACCACGTCAACGTTCTTCGGAGGACATCCGTTATCGACCACACTTACGCTGAACAGGTAAGGCTGGTCCTGCCCTTGATCGCACGATGTGGGCCAACAGAACTGCGCTCCAGCATTGCCGACACCCAGATTTACTGGTGTTACCGTAGCAGGTGGGTTGTAGATGTTGATATCGAAAATGGTTCCGTTCGCAGTGAGAAAAAGCGAATCCACATCAAGGTCGTTGAAGTTCATGTTGAAGCAGAGCTGAGCACCTTCGTCCACGGTGTAGGTCAGTGGTAACGGACCATTCACCACAGGGGTATTGTTAGGTGGACAGATGACCGCCTGTAATTGAAGATCCCTTCTTGTGATCCCGATCAACTGGCCATTCCTGAATTCCTTCACCTCCACAGCAACCACATAATTCCCTTGCAGCGGTGGTTGGTATTGGGTGAATCCAGTAGCCCCATTGATAAATGAATATCCACCTAACCCGAAAGGAAGATTCACACTGAACCCCGGATTATAAGGCACCTCCGGAACCGGCCACGTGAGCGTGTTCGGGGGTTGTTGAACGCCACCGGTGAAAAAGACCATGTCGTATGGCGTTTCGAACGAAAAGACCAGTTGATCCCCATCGGGGTCACTGGCGCTGTTAACGAACGAAGTCGTATCGCTCGTGCAGAGGAAGGGGGTGGGTATTCCGAACCAGATCGGGCTGGAGTTGTTCACCAGCGTAGGCGGAACAAAAGCATAGAATCCGATACCGGTCTGGTTCGGGTCGAACAAGTTGTCGATGTCAAGGTTCCGGGCGCCCAGCTGCATGTACAAGTGGTAACCACTGAAACTCAACGGAAGGTCCACCGTTCCTACAAAAAGCCCTTTCAATGTGCAGAGCCCAGCTCCGATCGAACAACCGTCAGGGAAGTCTGGAATGATCTGTTCTTCACTTACCAACGCCAAGTCCACCGAGGTTTCCAATGTTTTGTCCGCGTTCGGATCCAAAGGATCCTGACTGTAAACGCCAGCATGGAGAAAGCCGTTGTT
>JANNYL010000143.1:0-1538 GCA_031410075.1 Flavobacteriales bacterium | reverse complement strand
TTGCAGCACGCTGAGGCCCACGCGCTGGAGCTTCTGCACGCTGCCCAGGTCTATAGTAGCCACCACGTCTTCGCCTTGCGTGCCCTGCCATTCGCCCGTGCGGAAGTCTTTCCCACCGCGTTGGCCATCGATCAAGGCATTATCGCCACCGGCGGCGTATTGGTTGGCGTAGGGGCTGTCCAGCTTGATCGTGCGGGTGCCGTCGATCTTGGTGAAGTGGGCGGTGACGATCGGACTCCGGCGACCCAAACTGTCGGTAGTGTAAGCCCTAACGACATCGCTGTTTATCAGCACGATCCCCTTCATTGCGCTCCGACCCAGACTTAGTATTTCAGGACCACTGACCGGTACACGAACGAGCCTCCAAGGACCGGGCAGGCAGGTAATGTCAACGATCAAAGAGTCGGTGAACGTTCGTGATCCTGCGGAGATTATCGGAACAGGCAATGGTTGTGGGGTGCTACTCCAACCGCTGATCACTTCGTACATCCGACCATCCGGGGCCCTTTCACCGAACTCCTGGATCAAGGAATCACCACTTACGATGGAACGATGTGAAAGCCCTTCCCAATTCTTCAGCGTGCAGAAGCTCCAGCGCGTGGGCCTCAGCGTGCTGCAAGACGCTGGTTCGTGGATCTGGTTCCCGGCGGAGGTCACCTTCGCGTGGAGCACCAATGGCCGCAACTGGAGCAGCGAAACCGTGAACAACGCCGTGGATCGCAAGGCTGATGGTGGCCTCACACAGGAACTATGGACCGAAACCTTGGGCAAGAAAGCCCGCTACATCAAGGTGATCGCGAAGAACGCAGGGCCTTGTCCGGTCTGGCACCCCGGCAAAGGCGGCACTACCTGGATCTTCGCGGATGAGATCCTGATAGAAGCAGAGTGATGCAACCCTCAAGCGGAAGAAGATCACCTCCGAAGGTGTTGGTTAATGCACTCCGCTCCGATCGATGATGCTGTTCCGATCCGATCTGGAAAGGGCGATGAAAATGCGTGCCGGTTCGCGGCTGTGATACCCGTTTGATAGGTGGACCCGGATCAAGTGAATGATCAAAGAATTGGCAGGCTGATCTGGTTATGTGAGTGGCTTCTTCCTCATTGGTTTCAGAGCGGAGCGACATTGACTCAATGCAAAAGGCCCGACTTGAGTCGGGCCTTTTGCCAAGTTCATTATTGATCCGCTCAGCGCATCAGGACCACTGTCCTGTTCTCAACGCGGTCCTCCATTCGAAGCACCACCGTATAGTTACCGTTCTGCAAAGCTGACAAGTCAATTCGCTCAGCAGCCCCGGTACCATTGAACCGGTTCTGCATAACCAAACGGCCAGTGAGGTCCATTATCTCTACTTGCGTATTCCCAGCTATTCCATTGATGAACAACTCGCCAGTGGTCGGGTTCGGATAAAGCGACAGTTCCGACGTCGTATTCTCGCTCACACCCACTAGACCACAGCCCACAGACCAATACATCCATTGCCTGGCCTCTCCTGTCGCACAGGATCCTGCCTGACTGCTGATCACCAGGAGCGTGAGTG
>JANNYL010000142.1:0-2767 GCA_031410075.1 Flavobacteriales bacterium | reverse complement strand
CAGGCAATTCGTACAGCAACAATGTGATACCGGTAACAGCGGGATTGGTGAACTATGCGATGCAGGGTGACATTATTTTGGGCCGTTTCAATAGCAACTACGAACTAGAAGCGACGGGTTGCTGGTCCACCTTTTTCGGGGGCGGCTTGGGAGAAGGTGCCCACGCAATCGAATACGTGGCGCACGACAACCGGGTAGTATTGGGTGGTATCGCCTACTCAGCGGATGCTTCATTGCCAAATTTCGTACTTGCCTCCAATCCCAATTGTTTTCAGCAAGTGGGGAATAATGGCTTCTTGGCGTTCTTTGATGCCGCTTCCGGGATAAAACGATACTTCAGCCACATCAATACCTTGAATGCGGAAAAAGGCAAGATCACGGACCTGGAGAGCGATAGCCAAGGCAACATATACATCACCGGCCATTGCATGGCTTCGGCCATCAACTTGGTAGACCCGCCGGGCACGGTGGATTTCTTCGCTCCGGGCGGCACCGAGATCACCTTGCAAGAGTTGGATGGCTTTGTTGCCAAAATGGACAACCAAGCCAATTTGGTCTGGAATACCGCTTTGGGCGGGCCGCAAGATGATGCGGCCTATGCGATCGAACTGGACGAAGTGCATGATATTTTCTATGTAGGCGGCCGCACATTATCCAAGCACACCACAGCAGCGGATGGTTCGCCCGACGTGAGCAACTTCGAGTTCCCGTTGAAGGACAACGGTGGCTATTACCAGTATTGGATGAATAGTGAACCGTCACCCGGTACGGGGGAGTTCGACGGTTTTATCACTGCCTTCAAGCTATCGGACCTCTCCATGGTGTGGAGCACGTATTTCGGGGGGCAAGGTGGGTTGGATTGTGTAAGCGACATAACCACGGACCTGGCTGGCCATGTGTACATAACGGGTTACACCAATACACCCGGCTACAACGTGTTGGGATCATGTGATTTCGTGCCGGGCAACCCCAACATGCCCAACTGCAATTTATTGGGTGGTTATCATCAACCGGGTTACGGCGGTGGCGGTGGCGATGTGTACTTGGCCCGGTTCGATGCGACCCAACACCTGGTGTGGTTCACGTTCGTGGGCGGCGCCCGCTTGGAGAACGAGAGTATTATCAGCTATTGGCGCCCTCGGTTGGATAAACACAAGGCCATTGAATCCGAAGGCCCGCTCGTACTCTATGCGCACACGCTTTCTGGTACCGAAGGCGGAGGCATCGATCCGCCGTTGCCCATGGTGAACAACGCGGTCTATTATCAAGAGACCGAGCACCAGGACCAATGCACCGCCGCTGGTGATTCCACAGACACGTTCGTAGGTGTCTTTAGCAGCAACGGCACTCAACTGATGGGCACGTACTTCGGCGGTGTTCGGCGAGATCTTGCGGCAGGCCTAACCGTAACTGAGCATCGCCTCTATATCTGCGGATTCACGCGGGCCACTGTACATTTTCCCTTGGCCGTGCCACCCTTGCCCGCCCCGTTGCAACCCTATCAGGACTTTGGGGGGCTGGGTACCGCCACAATCGGAGATGCCTTTATTGCCCAATTGCAATATGACCTGGTGCAGGTTAGTGTGCAAGAACCGGTAGCAGTGGAACCCGATGCGCTACTTTTCATACCCAACCCTGCCAATGGTGGAACACAATTGATCTTTCCTGTAGGGTTCAGCAACGGAATTAACGTTGACTTGATCGATGCGCTTGGCCGCACAATTTGGCAAACACGTGCTTCGCAAGCGAGATCGATAATGCTCGACACGGATCTGCTACCGCCAGGTCTGTATCAGGCAGTGGTCTGGAATGCCCAGCGTCGTGTGGCAGGCAAGTTGCTGGTTAATTGAACTTGGTGATGGGCTGCGAAATTGTCCGCCATGCACTGGCGAGTATTTGTTTTATTGGAAGCATGGCGGTAGGTGCCCAATGGCAAAGCCTCAATGGCGGGGTATATGCGGGTTCTGTAGAGGATTTCGAATTCAACGCTGACTCTACGCGACTCCTCGCAGTTGGTGGCTTCACTTGGACAGTACAGGATAGTCTCCGTGCTAACGGCATGGCGTGGTGGGATGGGCAAGAGTGGTCGATTGCCGGGCTGGCTGGTGGCAATGGCAACACTTGGCCTAATGGCACAACGAATAATGTCATGTCCGTGTCCCAATGGCACGACACTTTATTCGTGGGTCATGGTATACCTGCTTTCCAAAACCACATCGAATGGAATTATGGTGCTGGATTAGATGTAGCTAACGAAACATGGTTCCCTATCGGCAACCCAGAAAGCTGGTTCTATCTGTTCGAGGCGAATGGTCGTTTGTTCAGTGGCGGGCGCACGGACACACTCTATGGCCAGTATATGCCTTCAGTAAAAGAATGGACCGGTGGCCAATGGGTGCCACTACCCAACGATCCCTGCTTCGGCTATGGAAGTGATTTTTTCGATGGCACCTATTGGCAAAACCGGTATTGGTTCGCCGGTAATTTCACCTGCGATAACACACGAGACCTAATTGGGTATGATGATAGTACGCAGACATGGATACCCACTTGGGGGCCACCAAGCAGTTGGATCAACGCTATTGCGGGATTCGGCGATTCGCTCTATGCCGGGGGCTACTTCACAGTTAGTTCGAATGACTATTCGCCCATGCTCTCGCTGTTTGATGGCACCAATTGGCACCCCTTCTTTCCAGATCAAGTCACGTTCTTCAGCCAAGTTTATGATGTGGAGGTTTATCAAGGGGCGTTGTACATAAGCGGGTTG
>JANNYL010000141.1:0-5489 GCA_031410075.1 Flavobacteriales bacterium | reverse complement strand
GTATCGTGACGTTCGTTATCCGTTGAACACTTTGCTGAGTTCCACTCCGCGCTGGGCAGCGATGGTGCTTGCATCGCGCATAGCGGCCAACGCTCCGATCGTGGCCTTCACCACATTGTGCGGGTTACTGCTGCCCTTGCTCTTGGCAAGCACGTCGGTTACACCAGCGCTTTCAAGCACCGCTCGCATAGCACCACCGGCGATAACACCAGTACCGTGCGCTGCAGGCTTCAACAACACTTGCGCGCCGGCATACTTGCCTTCTTGCATGTGCGGTATCGTCCCTTTGCGAACCGGGACTTTCACCAAGTTCTTCTTCGCGTCATCAATGCCTTTGGCGATCGCCTCCTGCACTTCTTTCGCTTTGCCCAAACCATGGCCAACTACTCCGTTGCCGTTGCCCACCACCACGATCGCCGCGAAGGTGAACGTACGTCCGCCCTTGGTCACTTTCGTCACGCGGTTGAGCGCAACGAGCTTGTCCTTCAATTCGAGCTCGCTGCTCTTTACCTTGTTCGCTCTAGTTTCAGCCATGTTGCTGGTTTGATCAGAAAGTAAGTCCGGCTTCGCGTGCTGCATCGGCCAAGGCCTTCACGCGTCCATGATACAAGTAACCATTGCGGTCGAAAACGACCTGCCCGATGCCGGCTGCCTTCGCTTTTTCAGCGATGGCTTTACCGATGAGCTTGGCTTGCTCAACTCCGCTCGCACCGTGCGCCTTTTTGTCCTTCAGGCTTCCAACGCTAACCAGCGTGTGGCCCTGTTCGTCATCGATCAATTGCGCATAGATGTCGGCATTGCTCCGATACACCGTTAGGCGCGGACGCTCGGCATTTCCTCGCACCCGAAGTCGGATCGCGATCTTGATCCTTGCGCGTCGTTCCAGTTTACTGTTGTTCGACATGGTCAGTTCTTATTTGCCTGCAGCTTTACCGGCCTTGCGGCGTACATTCTCACCCACGAAGCGAACACCCTTGCCTTTGTAAGGCTCAGGCTTGCGAAGCCCGCGGATCTTCGCGGCCACAGCACCGATGAGTTGCTTATCAGCACTCTCCAAGGTGATGATGGGGTTCTTTCCTTTTTCCTGAACAGCGGTCACTTGGATCTCTTTGGGGAGTTCGAAAGCGATGTTGTGCGAGTAACCCAAGGACAAGGACAATTGCTGTCCTTTAGCGGTGGCGCGATAACCTACGCCGACCAATTCCTGTGAGATCTTGAAGCCATCCGTAACACCCTTCACCATGTTGGCAACGAGCGCACGGTACAAGCCGTGCATCGCACGATGGTGCTTGAGGTCTGTAGGACGTTCGAAGAGGAGTTCCCCTTCGGTCTCTTTCACTTTGATCGCGGGATCGATCGTTTGCATAAGCGTTCCCTTGGGACCTTTTACAGTCACCACGTTCTTGTCGCTTACAACAACCTGTACTCCTTTGGGTACAGGGATGGGTGCTTTTCCGATGCGGCTCATGGTCGTTCGGTGTTTAGCTTACGTAGCAGAGAACTTCACCACCAACGCCCAATGTGCGGGCTTCTTTGTCGGTGATAACACCCCTGCTGGTGCTGATGATGGCCACGCCGAGGCCGTTGAGTACGCGGGGAAGTTCACCGCTGTGAGCGTATTGGCGCAGACCTGGTGAACTGATACGAGTCAGTTCCTGGATAGCGCTTTTGCGGCTGTTGCGATCGTACTTCAAGGCGATCTTGATCAGCCCTTGCTTGCCGTCTTCTTCGGTCTTCCACGAAAGGATGTAGCCTTTGTCGTAGAGGATGCGCGTAATGTCCTTCTTGAGGCCGCTTGCGGGAACCTCTACCACCTTCTTCTTCGCCATAATGGCGTTGCGTAAGCGGGTGAGGTAATCGGCGATAGGATCGGTGGTCATGGTCTTGTTCTTTTTTCTTGGGCGAGATGTCTCGTACCCTTCAAATTACCAACTGCATTTCGTTACACCGGGGATCTTGCCTTCCAAGGCCATGTTGCGGAACATGTTCCGGCTGATCCCGAAGAGACGGATATACCCTTTCGGGCGGCCCGTTAGACCGCAACGGTTGTGCTTACGCACGTAGCTGCTGTTGGCAGGCAGTTTCTGCAAGCCTACCCAATCGCCCGCAGCTTTGAGCTTCGCGCGCTTGACGGCGTACTTCTCCACCATTTTGGCTCGCTTTCGCTCGCGTGCCTTCATGCTTTCCTTGGCCATGGTCGCTTGGTTCTTCTGAATTACTTGGTGAAGGGAAAGCCGAACGCTGTCAATAGCGCTTTCGCCTCCTGGTCTGTTTGAGCGGTAGTAACTACCGTGATATCCATCCCTTGGATCTTCGCGGTCTTGTCAATGTCGATCTCCGGAAAGATGATCTGCTCTTTCACCCCGAAGGTGAAATTGCCACGACCATCGAAACCTGTCGCCTTAACGCCACGGAAGTCACGGGTCCGGGGCAGAGCAACCGCGATCAACCGATCGAGGAATTCGTACATCTGATCACCACGCAGGGTAACACGGGCACCGATGGGCATGCCTTTGCGCAGTTTGAAATTGCTGATGTCCTTCTTGGAAACGGTACCCACGGCCTTCTGACCGGTGATCAACGTCATTTCAGCAATAGCGTTCTCCACGATCTTCTTATCGCCAACGGCGCTTCCAAGACCTTGGTTCACGGCGATCTTAACGATACGTGGCACCTGCATGGAGCTCTTGTACTTGAACTCCTTCAAGAGGGTCGGAACGACCGTCTCCTTGTAGGATGCTTTGAGGCGGGGCTTGTAGGTGCTCATCACTTCTTGGCTGTTTTCTTGGCAGCCGTTGCTTTCAATTTCACGTAACGCTCGATGCTGCCGTCCTTGGCAACCTTATGGCCAACGCGACCAGGTTCGCCGGTCTTGGCGTCGATCAGCATCAGGTTACTGATGTGGATCGGGCCCTCCTTCTCCACGATGCCACCTTGCGGTGTCGCCGTGGTAGGCTTGCTGTGCTTCTTGTTAAGGTTGAGGCCTTCCACCAAAGCACGTGTGCTCTTGCGGTCCACTTCGATCACACGGCCTTGCTTGCCACGGGCTACCCCGGCCAGCACCTTCACCATGTCACCTTTCTTGATATGTAGCTTCTTCTGCATGACTTCTCAGAGTACCTCGGGGGCGAGGGAGATGATCTTCATGAATTTCTTTTCGCGCAGTTCCTTGGCGACTGGTCCGAAAATGCGCGTCCCGCGCATCTCGCCGGCCGCGTCCAGCAACACAACGGCATTGTCATCAAAGCGGATGTAACTGCCATCCTTCCGGCGCGTCTCCTTACGGGTTCGCACTACCACCGCTTTGCTCACGGTGCCCTTCTTCGCACCTGCTTGTGGCAGCGCGTCCTTGATCGTCACCACAACGGTGTCGCCAATGCGTGCATACCTCCGCTTGGTGCCGCCAAGCACACGGATCACCAGCACTTCGCGGGCTCCGCTGTTGTCGGCGACGTTCAGTCGTGATTCCTGTTGGATCATGGCTCTTTTCTGTGCTTCGGGTTACTTCGCGCGTTCCACTACTTCCACCAGGCGCCAGCGTTTCAGCTTGCTCAAGGGGCGTGTTTCAGAGATGCGTACCGTGTCTCCAATGTGCGCTTCGCTCTTTTCATCATGCGCCATGAACTTGCTCGAACGCTTGATGAACTTACCGTACTTCGGGTGCTTCACTTGGCGCTCCACCATTACGGTGATGCTCTTGCTCATTTTGTCGCTGGTAACGATCCCCACACGCTCTTTGCGCAGGTTCCTGTCCACAGTAGTTGTTGTTTCGGCGCTCATTTGCTGATGGTATTGGCGAGCTCGCGCTTGCGCAGTTCAGTGAGGATGCGGGCCACCTCCTTCTTCTTGGAGCGCAACTGCATCGGGCTGTCGATCGGGCTCACAGTGTGGTTGAAGCGGAGCTTGTTCAGCGTACCGCGCGAGTCTTGCAGTTTGTCCTGCAACTCAACCAGTGTAAGTGCTTTGAAATCTGTTCCTTTCTTCTTCATGGCGCTCTTCTTATTGACCGTCGTAATCTTCGCGTACTACGAACTTGGTCATGATCGGCAGCTTTTGTGCGGCCAAACGCAACGCTTCTTTGGCGGTCTCCATTGGCACACCATCGGCTTCGAAAATGATCCGACCAGCATGGCAAACAGCTACCCAGTGGTCCAAGGCTCCTTTGCCCTTACCCATTCGAACCTCTGCAGGTTTGCTGGTAACTGGCTTGTCCGGGAATACCTTGATCCATACTTGGCCTTGACGTTTCATGTGGCGCGTTAACGCTACACGAGCGGATTCGATCTGGCGACCGGTGAGCCATACGCTCTCCAATGCCTTCAGGCCGAATGATCCGAGTGCTACACGGTGTCCGCGCTGGGCAACGCCCTTCATGCGGCCCTTGTGCATATTGCGGCGCTTGCTGCGCTTAGGTTGCAACATGGCTCTTAGTTGTTACGGGTGTTTGGGCCACGACCACCACCGGCCGGACCACGACGTTCTCCTCCTCCTCCTGGGCCACGGCGATCTCCACCACCTGGACCTCCCGGACCACGACGGTCTCCACCACCTGGACCTCCTGGACCACGGCGCTCGAACCCGCCGCCGCCGCCTGGGCTACGACGATCACGATCACCGCCTCCACCGCCACGACGCTCCGGACGATCACCGCCCATGCGAGGACCACCTGGGCCGCCTTTGGCTTGGCCTACGTTCGGGCTGAGGTCACGTTTGCCGAACACCTCTCCACGGCAGATCCAGCACTTCACCCCGATCCGTCCCATTTTGGTGTGGGCCTCGGTGATGGCAAAGTCGATATCCGCACGCAGGGTGTGCAGTGGCACGCGTCCTTCGCGATAATTCTCCGTACGTGCGATCTCCGCACCGTTCAGTCGGCCGCTCACGCGCACCTTGATGCCTTCGGCACCCATGCGCATGGTGGAAGCCACGCTCATTTTCATAGCACGACGGAAGCTGATGCGGCCTTCAAGCTGACGAGCGATGCTGTCGGCTACAAGGCGTGCGTCCAACTCTGGGCGCTTGATCTCGAAAATGTTGATCTGGCAGTCCTTGCCCGTGAACTTCTTCAGTTCCTCGCGCAATTTGTCCACCTCTGTTCCGCCCTTGCCAATGATGACACCAGGGCGTGCGGTGTTGATCGTTACGGTCACCAATTTCAAGGTGCGCTCGATCACGATCTTGGCGACGCTCGCCTTCTTCAGGCGGGCCATGAGGTATTGACGGATCTTCTCGTCCTCTACCAATTTATCACCGTAATTGTTACCGCCGTACCAATTGCTGTCCCAGCCCTTGATGAAGCCAAGTCGCTGTCCGGTCGGGTGTGCTTTCTGTCCCATTATGCTTTCTCGGCTACTTCGTTTGGTGCGCGATCGACGATGAGCTTGACGTGGTTGCTGCGCTTGCGCATGCGGTACGCACGGCCTTGCGGAGCGGGAAGCATGCGCTTCAGGCTGGTGCTCTCGTCCACCTGGATGGACTTCACCACCAGC
>JANNYL010000140.1:0-3716 GCA_031410075.1 Flavobacteriales bacterium | reverse complement strand
GACTATTGGCTGTGGAAGTCGCCAATTGCGGCTCACCTCCGCTGCTGCGGTGAATGCCTTCCTTCCTTCATCAGGCACTACGAACAGGTTGAATTATGGCTTGTCGGTGGATCCAGGGGCATCTTACCAAAGTCAGTTCGCAGGTGAGTTGGTAGCATTGAAACTCTCTGTTCGATTCGATGAATTGAACCCTTCATTCAATCCTTCCACCGAACAGTTGCAATACATGGTTATTGCTTCCGGCACATTCGCTGGTTGGAACGTGGCTTCGCTTATTGAAGAGGCCGACAAGAAGATCGGTGGGTGCTCTTCGCCGTATACGCGTGCCTCACTGAAAGAAGCGGTGCTTGCGGTGATCAACGGTTATGCGGGCGGAACGAACGATAGTGGGTTCTTGCTTTGCCCTGGTGGTTCACGGTCCAGGGTAACGCCGGATAATGTCTCGGTGAGTTATGAAGAGTTGAGCGTTTCCGCCCAGCCCAATCCATTCCACGGAATTACGAGCTTGGTAATAAAAGGCCTCAATACAGGGGCACGTGCGGATGTGGAGATCTGGACGGTGGAAGGAACACTTCTGGATCGTTTCAGCATCACAGGTTCAATTGAAAATGCGGAACAGCGCGTACCATGGAACGCGGCGAATCATGCTGCGGGCTTGTACATCTGCCGGGTGATCAGCGGAAGTCGTACCGTCGTGGACAAGATGAGGGTGGAGTAAATAGGTGAAGGACTTCAGTTCTCTTGAAAGGACCTGGTGAAGACCAGTGGTCGCAATAAAGTGATCGTAGTGTGATCGCTGTCTAGCTAGCAGGTCTGTAGCAGGCCTGGGGGAATACACAATCTGGTCGCGTTGATCTTGCAACCTTTTTGGTGTTGGATGAAAATTATTTCATCGATCGTAACCCTAGGCTCGTCCAAAAACGACCTAGGCGTGAAACAACGCGAACGCTGTTTCGGTACAACGGGCCGCAAGACCCTTGGGTGATCCGCGCAGATACCTGCCAGTAACCGCCGGACGCAGCCTGATCGCTGCAACATGCATGGGAAAGGCAACACTTCCAACCTGCCCGTACCATGCTTCGATACATCCTTTCCCTACTAGGGCTTTTTGGCGCATTTTGCCTCAACGCACAAACCGGTTCGCAAAAGGAATCCATACTTCTGAACGCAACGGTTCAATCCACGCCTGCGAGTATTACATTGAGTTGGCCGGCCCAAACTGGGACCACCGGCTATACTGTTTACCGCAAGCTGAAAAGCGATGCCTCTTGGGGTAGTTCCATCGGCACAGCCGGATCCGCTGCGACCAGTTACCAGGATAACGCTGTTGCCGCAGGAACGTATTACGAATACAAGGTGGTACGCGGTTACACTGGCGGGACGGGCTACGGCTATATCGCGGCGGGGATACAAGTATCAGCGACTGATTTCCGAGGGAAGATGGTGCTGCTTGTGGACAACACGTTCATCACCTCCTGTGCCACGCAGCTCACGCAATTGGAAACGGATCTGAAAGTGGATGGCTGGATCGTTCTACGCAGCAATGTTGATCGTAACGCTTCGGTCACCAGCGTTCGCGGTATCGTACAGGGTTTCTACAACGCTGACCCGACCAATGTCAAAGCCGTGTACATCGTTGGTCACGTTCCAGTTCCGTATTCAGGCAACATCAACCCCGATGGGCACGGCGATCACTTGGGCGCATGGCCTTGTGATGGCTACTACGGCGAGATGAACGGCACATGGACGGACAACTCGGTGAACAGCAATGGAGGACAGAATGCACGCAACCATAATTCTCCAGGCGATGGCAAATTCGATCAGAGCGATTACCCCAGTGCCCTGGAACTTCAAGTAGGCCGCATCGATTTTTACGAGTTCGAATCGTTCCAATACTACGCGGGCCTCAGTGAAACGCAACTCACGATCAATTACCTGAACAAGGCGCACCAGTTCAAGGCAAAGCTGTTCACCCCGACTTTCCGAGGTGCGGTTTTCGACAACTTCGATGACCTCAGTTATGCGCTTGCGGGCAGTGGATACAAGAGCATTGCACCCTTGGTGGGCAACGCGAATTTCAACGATCTGAACCCGAATGCCGCTGCGTTCAGCACCTACGTGGACGACCAGAGTTATTTGTGGACCTACGCTTGTGGAGGCGGAACATGGAGCAATTGCGCGAACGTTGGTAGTACGGGAGAGTATGCGAACAACATCGCCATGGGGGGTGTGTT
Organism: Flavobacteriales bacterium; assembly: GCA_031410075.1. Taxonomy (GTDB): domain Bacteria; phylum Bacteroidota; class Bacteroidia; order Flavobacteriales_F; family PHOS-HE28; genus PHOS-HE28. The sequence continues at coordinate 1,482 of JANNYL010000140.1, read as the reverse complement.
CAACATGACGTTCGGGAGCTACTTCGGAGATTGGAACACTTACAATAACTTCTTGAAAGCACCACTGGGAAGCGGTAAAGGCCTTACCAATGTGTGGGCTGGCATTCCTAATTGGTGGTTCCATCACATGGGCATGGGTGACAACATCGGCTACAGCACGTTGGTGACCATGAACAACACGACGCTGTATGTGCCACAGAATCCAGGTTGGCAGGGTACACCGTACAGTCGTGTTCACTTGGGCCTTATGGGCGATCCAAGCCTTCGGCAGCTCATGGTTCCAATGCCTTCCAACTTACAAGTAACCAACAACGGCGGCATTGCTGCCTTCGCATGGACGGCGGCAACAGGTGTGGACGGCTATTTCGTTTATGACATGGGCGCGGTGAACGGTATACCAGTTCGCCTCAACCCAACCATGGTAACAGGCTCAACTTTCAGCAGCCCAACGGTACCCTTCATTTCGGGTCGGCAGTATATGGTGCGCGCGGTGAAGATGGAAACTACGCCCACGGGCACTTATCAGAATTTGTCGCTTGGAGTGCTTGGAACCGCTAGTGGTCAAGCCGCACCTGATTGCCTTGGTGTGGTGGGAGGTAATGCAACAATTGGTTCTTCATGCAATGACAACAATGCGTGCACCACTAATGATGTGTACAACGCAAGTTGTGTATGCACGGGTACGGCTAGTCCGGACAGCGATGGCGATGGCATCTGCAATGCACAGGACAACTGCCCGAACGTAGCGGGCCAGATCGGATCAACGTGCAACGACGGCAATGCCTGCACAACGAACGACGTGCTTAATGCGAGTTGCGCATGTGTTGGAACAGCAAGCCCGGACAGCGATGGCGATGGCATCTGCAACGCGCAGGACAACTGCCCGAACGTGACGGGTCAGATCGGGTCAACGTGCAATGACGGTAACGCCTGTACAACGAACGACGTGCTTAACGCAAGTTGCGCGTGTGTTGGAACAGCAAGCCCGGACAGCGATGGCGACGGTATCTGCAACGCGCAGGACAACTGCCCCAATACGCCTGGTCAGATCGGAAGCGTCTGTGATGATGGAAATACACTGACCATCAACGACGCGGTGAACGCAAGTTGCCAGTGCATCGGTAGCCTCGTGAATTGCAATGACAACAACCCATGCACCGCGGACAGCTTTGATGGCAACGCTTGCGTTCATTCCGCTTTGCCTGATAGCGATGGTGATGGGACTTGCAACTTGATCGACGGTTGCCCGAATGATGCGAACAAGATCGCAGCGGGTATCTGTGGATGTGGCGTAGCGGATACGGACACCGATGCCGATGGCACAGCGAATTGCAATGATGGTTGCCCTAACGACCCGAACAAGATCGCAGCGGGTATCTGTGGATGCGGTGTAGCGGATATGGACACCGATGCCGATGGCACAGCGAATTGCATTGATGGTTGCCCTAACGATCCGAACAAGATCGCAGCGGGTATCTGTGG